>JAITCT010000227.1 GCA_031282925.1 Dysgonamonadaceae bacterium
GCGCCCCAATAGTTGGCCAAATTCCACATAGCATCAAGGTGTGCATTGTAGTAATTCAAATGTTGCATATAAAGTCCGCCATTTTCAAATCCGTGAAGTGCGCCTCCCTGTCCTTTCACCCGGATCGCCAGGTAAGGATTAAACCATTTCCCGATAGCTATTTCCGGCATTAATGTGAAACGATCGCCCAAATTGACGTCGGCTTCAAAGTCATTATCTCCCAAAAATACCTGGCCGCCCGCGCCGATATGGAAAAACCATCCTCTTCCCGCTCCGCTGTGTTTGAATGCAGTTTCATAACCTGCCGTTTTAATCTCATTTCGAAGAGTTTCCTGAGCTGCCGTAAAAAACGCCAAACTCAATAAAACAAGACTAACGCAAAGAATTTTTGTTCTCATAAACATTTTATTCAGTATATTCATATCGCTTTTATCACCATCAAAACACGCGCCAAAGTTATATAAAAAAAGTGAGGCAACCAAATAATAAAGTATGTTTGGGTGTATTTCAAATTGTCGCGCCCTGTCATTCCCACCTGCGAGGGAATGACAGGGCAAACACCACCGCACACAAGAATACTTTGCATTTTAAAAGAAAAAGTAGTACCTTAGCGTGATTTTTCAGAAACAGAAACAAACTTACAAGACCATTTAAATAAATACAAATGACTGATAATCAAGACAGAATTATTAGAATCGACATTGAAGACCAAATGAAATCGGCTTACATTGACTATTCGATGTCCGTTATCGTATCAAGAGCTTTACCCGACGTAAGAGACGGACTTAAACCGGTGCATAGAAGGGTTTTATTCGGCATGAACGAAATCGGGAGCAATTCCGACAAACCTTATAAAAAATCGGCGCGTATCGTAGGGGATGTGCTGGGGAAATATCACCCACACGGCGATTCTTCGGTTTACAATACGATGGTACGTATGGCACAACCCTGGTCCATGCGCTATTTACTGGTCGACGGACAGGGAAATTACGGCTCTGTAGACGGCGATTCGCCGGCCGCCATGCGTTATACCGAAGCCCGTATGAGCAAATTAGCCGAAGAAATGCTTCAGGATATAGATAAAGAAACCGTCGATTTCCAACTGACTTACGATGATAAAAGTAAAGAACCCACCGTTCTCCCGACACGGATACCAAACCTGCTAATCAACGGTTCGTCGGGCATCGCCGTCGGTATGGCAACCAACATGCCGCCCCACAACCTGACGGAATGTATCAATGCTACTTTGGCCTATATTGACGCCCACGGACAGATTGAAACGGCGGGTTTAACGGAATATATCAAAGCGCCGGATTTCCCGACGGGAGCATCCATTTACGGCTATTCCGGCGTTCGCGACGCTTTTGAAACCGGACGCGGGCGCATTATCCTGCGCGGAAAGGCGGAAATCGAAATCAAAGACGGCAGGGAAAAAATCATTATCTCGGAAATCCCTTACCTTGTCAACAAGGCGGAACTCATCAAGCACATTGCAGACCTGGTCGGAGACAAAAAAATCGAAGGCATATCGAACGTGAATGACGAATCCGACCGCGATGGAATGCGCATCGTGGTAGACATTAAAAAAGACGGCAATTCGAGCGTAGTACTGAATAAACTGTACAAACTGACGGCCTTGCAATCGTCTTTCAGCGTAAACAACGTCGCCCTGGTGCGCGGACGGCCGAGAATCCTGAACCTGAAAGATTTAGTCAAATACTTTGTCGACCACCGCGTTGACGTGGTTACCCGCCGCACCCAATACGACTTGCGGAAAGCGGAAGAACGCGCGCATATCCTGGAAGGCTTGATTATCGCTTCCGACAATATCGACGAAGTAATTGCCATTATCCGGTCGTCCCAAAGTCCGAACGAAGCTATCGAACGGTTGACGGAACGTTTCGGCCTGACGGAAATACAGTCGCGGGCTATCGTGGAAATGCGCCTGCGTCAATTAACGGGATTGGAACAGAACAAATTACACGCCGAATATGAAGATGTTCAAAAACTGATTGCCGACTTAAAAGATATTTTGGCCAATGAAGAACATTTGATGCGTATCATTAAGGACGAGCTGGTAGAAATCCGCGATAAATACGGCGATAAACGGAAAACCGACATTATTTATGCAACGGAAGACCTTAATCCCGAAGATTTTTATTCCGATGATGAAATGATAATCACCATTTCGCATTTAGGCTATATCAAACGCACACCGTTGGCGGAATTTCGTTCCCAAAACCGGGGTGGGGTAGGGGCCAAAGGTTCCGAAACCCGCGACGAAGACTTTGTAGAATACATTTATCCCGCAAGTATGCACGCAACCATGTTGCTGTTTACCCAAAAAGGCCGCTGCTACTGGCTGAAAGTCTACGACATCCCCGAAGGCACAAAAACCTCGAAAGGTCGCGCCATACAAAATTTGCTGAACATTGAAGCGGACGACCGTGTGAATGCTTTTATCCGCGTGAAACTGTTAAACGACGGCGAATTTGTCAATTCCCATTACCTGCTTTTCTGTACGAAAAGAGGCATAATCAAGAAAACCCTGCTGGAAGCCTATTCCCGTCCGCGCCAGAACGGAGTGAACGCCATTGTCTTGCGCGACGACGAGGTGATAGCCGTAAGAATGACCAACGGCAACAACGAAATCATTATCGCCAGTCGCAAAGGCCGTGCGCTTCGTTTCCATGAAAAAACGGTACGCTGCATGGGACGGGCGGCTGCCGGTGTGAAAGGGATGACTTTGGACGCGAACGACGACGAAGTAATCGGTATGATTTGCATGAAAGACCTTGAAAAAGAAACGATTCTGGTTGTTTCCGAACAGGGATACGGCAAACGCTCCAAAATAGATGATTACCGCATTACCAACCGGGGCGGGAAAGGCGTTAAGACATTGAATATTACCGGAAAAACAGGCGCTTTGGTAGGCATCAAGAGCGTTACCGACGACAACGATTTGATGATTATCAATAAATCGGGCGTCGCCATCCGCCTGAAAGTTTCCGATGTGAACGTGATCGGTCGGGCGACGCAAGGCGTCCGTTTGATTAACCTCGAAAAACGAAACGATGAAATTGCTTCGGTTTGTAAAGTCATTTCGGAATCGGAATTGGATATGGAGGATGCGAAAGAGGACGAAAATCCGGAAATACATGAAAATAATATTGAAAATGATTTGGAAAGCGATGATATTAACAGATAATTTATAACTTTGTGGCACTATTAACATTTTAAAATATATTTATGGTATGAAACAAACAGTATTTATAACGGTATTTGTTCTTTTTGCGGCAAGTATTGCTTTTGGACAGAAAAAAGCGGTAAAAGTTGCTGCTAACGAGATTAAGGGCGCTTCGTCCAACATTGCGGAAGCGCGTGCGATTATTAAGGACGCTTTGACGAATCCCGAAACGGCCGAAACGGCCGAAGCCTGGTTTGTGGCGGGTTCTATCGAAAACAAACAGTTTGATATGGAACGGACAAAAGAACTGCTCGGTAAACAGCCGGATGAAGCGGTGATGTATGCCGCCTTGGACGCAATTTTGCCCTGCTTTGAAAAAGCATTGGAATACGATGCCCGTCCCGATGCAAAAGGGAAAGTAAAACCCAAATATACAAAGAGCATCAGGGCAATTATGCTGGCCAACCGTCCTTTCTATTCCAATGCGGGAATTTATTATTATAACAACAAAAATTACGAAAAAGCGTACGGAAATTTCAAATTGTATGGTGATTACAGGAAAATGGATCTTTTCAAGGATGAAAAATGGACAACGCCTGACAGTGTTGAAAATCAAATCAGGTACTATGCCGGCCTTTCCGCTGCGTTTATTCCGAATCATCAGGCAGCTATCGAAATTTTTGAAGAAATTAAGGACGGAGGCGTCAACGAAGTGGATATTTATCGTGCGCTTGCAGGCGAATATATGCAATTAGAAGATTCGGCCGGTTTTGAAAAAACAATTAACGAGGGGTTTAAGAAATTCCCGACAGAAGATTATTTTTTGCTGAATTTGATTAACCAAAGCATCAGCAAGGGAAAATCGGGCGAAGCCATTGCCTATCTGGATGCGGCTATCGCTAAAGACCCTGAAAATGCGCAATTATATGATGTTTTGGGTCAAATATACGAAGGAGAAAAAAACAATGACGAAGCCATCAAGTATATGAAAAAAGCCATAGAATTGAAACCGGACAGTGTTGATTTCCTTTCTCACCTGGGACGCGTATATTTTAACATGGGTTTTGAAAAACGGAACGAAGCGGATCAAATCAAAGAACCTGCCCGATATAAGATTGAAAATCAAAAAGCGATGGATTATTTCAAGGAAGCAATGCCCTATTTTGAAAGAGCGGTAGCAATAGATTCTGCAAACAAAGGCGTGGTTTTGGCATTAAGCCAGATTTATTATACGCTGGGAATGGGCAAGGAATACGAAAAGATGGACGCGCTGTATAATTCATTGCAAGACGAATAGTTGTCTTGCAAATGTAAACTTGTCATATATAATTATGGTATTAACAGGAGTATTCCCGTATACGTACCTGTGGGATTGGAGCGTTTAAGGATATCTGTAAAATTACGGTAAAGTAAGCTAACAAAAAAAAGCAAAACGATATTCAATATAATTGAAAAAAGATGAAAGAAAAAATCGGCAGAGATGCGGGATACGTTTGGAAAATTCTCAACGAACAGGGAATCAAAAGTATTAAGGAATTAAGGGAATTGACCAAATTGACGGAAAAAGAAATTTATGCCGCTGTCGGATGGTTGTCTCGCGAAGAAAAATTGATCTTTGAGCGCAAGGGTACAGACATTATGCTTTCCCTGACGAGATGAGCTTTTGAACGCAATTACGCAGGGTTATACCCAAAATATTTCCACCGCTCCCTTTGCCTGAAAGCGCAAAAGATTATTGAATGTGTGCAGCGCCCCCCTCCAAACATGGCTTCCAGTGCATTTCGCGAAAGCGATTTGACTGAAGTCGCGGTTTACATTCCTCACGGCAGTGTTGATGCATACAGGAACGCGAAGGTAAGGTTAAACTTACCGCTAAGTTACCCTCCACGACGCCGTGCCGGTAGCAACAGCGGCATAGCATCTAACCGACGGCACAGTAACCGCCCATGCCCCCGGCGAAGTGATTATCACCGCAACAAGTATTAACGGAATACATAAGGATTCGTGCAAAATCACCATTAAATAAATGGAGAATGGAGATTAAATACGAAAACGCAAAGACACGAAAAAACTGTTCATACATGGTTTTCGTGTCTTTGTGTTTACAAAAGAAGAAGCATGATAACCGCATATTGGGATTACCTTTCATATTGATAAAATGAAACCTTTAGCAGGAGGCTAATTTTTACTTCTCAAAATATTCACCATTTGCGACTTACTCCGCTTTTTACCGACCGAATCCGTATATTCCACAACAAGCAAATAAGCGCCCGTCGGCACAAATTTCCCGT
>JAITCT010000249.1 GCA_031282925.1 Dysgonamonadaceae bacterium
CAGGGAAATAAAAATCAGTTTAACATTCGAGAAATCGCCTTGATAAGACAATCGTATTTCCTGAAAAACCATTAAGGGCAGCAGGAATTTGAAAACAAAACGGTTCAGTTGCGACAAAAAACCGCCGGAAACAAAACGGAACTGCCGTATGAGATAACCGGTTGCCATCAAAACAAAAAGCGGAGCGACTACGTTAAAAGAAAAGATAAAATTCGTCATACAGTCAACGCCTTATAATCCAGAGTCTCTTCCACGATTGCCAGGTTTTTTGCATTGGACAGGACGGTTTCCATATCATGAGAAACCAAAACAATAGCCGTTTTCCGGTTAATTTCCTTCAAAATACGGTAAAAGTTTGTTCCAAAACGCTTGTCCACGTATGAATCAGGCTCGTCTAAAATCAGCAATTCGGGGTCGTTCACGATGGCTCTCGCCAATAAAACCCTTTGCAGTTGTCCGCCCGAAAGTTCGCCGATAGCCTTTCGGAAAATGTTTTCGATATCCATTTTCCGTGCAACAGCGCAGGCTTTTTCTTTCTTTTCGGATTTCGACATGTTTTTTGCAGCCATCAGTCCCGACTCGACAACTTCCGCCGCCAAAACGGGAAATTTCCTGTCAATCAAATGGATTTGAGGCATATAACCTGTCCGGTGTTTTACTTCTTTGTCGGGAAAGACAACTGTTCCGGAAACCGGTTTAAGCAAACCGAGAATCGTTTTCACAAGCGTTGTTTTCCCGCCGCCGTTCGGCCCTACGACTCCCAGGAAATCCTGCCCGTAAATTTTCAGGGAAACCTCCCGCAACACGATGTTTCCGTCATACCCGACAGTGATGTTTTGTATGTCAACCAGCACCTTATTCATCGGCTAAGGCTTGGGCTATGCGTATCATTTCTTCGTTCCAGTTGCAGGACAGAGGATTGATGACAAGCAGCCTGCATCCGGTTTCGCGGGCGATGGATTCCGCATTCTTCCGGTCAAACTCCTGCTGCACAAAAATAGTTTTGATTTGCAGGTTTTTCACCGTTTCGACCAGTTCTTTCAAATGTCCGGGCGAAGGCTCTTTCCCGTCGTTCTCAATGCAATACTGGACTAAACCATAATCCCTGGCAAAATAACTCAGCGCCGGATGATAAATGATAAATGCTTTTTGGGAAGACGATTTCAGCATATCCGTAATTTTTTCGTCCGTATCTTTGATTCGGGCGGCCAGCAGCCGGTAATTTTCCGTATAAACCGCCGCGTGGCCGGGGTCGATTTCCAGTAAAGCCTCATACATGTTTTTCACAATCGTCAAGGCTTCCCGCGGCGAACTCCAAATATGCGGGTCCGTTTTCCCGTGATGACACCCTTCGTGCGCATGAGCGCCGGTTTCTATCAACGAAACGCCCTTGCTGTTGTCAAAAAACTTCACTTGCGGATGATTCGCTTTGAGTTTATCCGCCCAGGCCTCCTCAAAACCAATGTAACCGATACAAAAATAGGCCTTTGAACGCGCCACAGCGGTCATTTGGACAGGACTCGGATCGTAAGTTTCGGGGCTTGTTCCCGGAGGCACCATTGTTTCTACGGTAAACAGCGTGTCGGCCAATTGGGAAGCAAAATAACGCTGCGGTTCGATGGTAACCGTTATGCGGTTTTCCTGTTGATGCGTTTTTGTGCAGGAAAAGAGAAACAGGCAACCGGTAATGAACAGGAAATACTTATTTTTCATGCTTGCTGTATTTTTAAAAGATTTGCAAATATATATGAAATTATCCAATTACGCACAGATATTTAAAAATTTATTCCCGGATTGCGGGGGAGAGTTACGAATTACGGGGAGGGGGAATTGAGAATTACCGCAGCCGTCATTACAATTAAATCTTTATTTTTAAAAAGTAAAGGTTTACATTCTAAAAATAATGTTTTATATTTTAAATGCAATGCTTTACATTCTAAAGATAACGCTTTATATTTGAAATATTTATCCTCGCGGTGAAAATTGAGAACGGAGCATCAGCGCAGCAATCCGGAGCAATTTACGAATTACGCGGATGCGCACCCCCGATAATCATGATGTACCCGCGTAGGGGCGCACCCGTGTGTGCGCCCTGAATCATCGGGGGCGCAATCATGTATCATTGGGGGCGCAATTATGTATCATTGGGGCGCAATTATGTATCATCGGGGCGCAATTATGTATCATCGGGGCGCAATTATGTATCATCGGGGGCGCACACACGGGTGCGCCCCTACGCCCTCCCGACAGGTTGAACCTCAGGGTCGACGCATCTAAACAATCTATGATATTCTCATAAAAGTCTTATCTTTCTGCCCCAAAACCATAAAATACAGGGAAATGAAGAGTCCGCCCGATTATTTTTCCACCTTGAGGGATCCTCGTGTAGAGAGTACCCGTGAGCATAATTTAGAAGATATTTTGTTTATCGCCATTGCTTCAGTTATTTGCGGAGCAGAGAAATTGGAATGACATGGAAGAATTCGGTATCGCCAAAGAGGAGCGGTTGAAAACATTCTTCCTCTT
>JAITCT010000265.1 GCA_031282925.1 Dysgonamonadaceae bacterium
ATGCACAAAACCATACCGTGCGCAGTATAACCGTTTACATTCCGGCTTTTGATTGTATTGTTAATTTGCGTATATTTGCGGCAACACATTTAAAAAGTTTATCGCTATGTTTACTCAACAAGATTTGCGGCAGTTAAACGCAAAGGGCATATCAATTGACCGGATAGAGGAACAGTTGGCCTGTTTCAAAAATGGTTTCCCGTATCTTCCCGTTTATGCTTCTGCTTCCGTCGAAAAGGGGATCATGTGTATCCCTTCATGCGAGCAGATTGGTTTCCTGAACAGATGGAACGATTATTTGAAAACGGATAAAAAAATCGTCAAGTTCGTTCCGGCTTCCGGAGCGGCCAGCCGCATGTTCAAAGACCTGTTTGAATTTCTTGATTCCGATGTTTCTGTGCAGGAAAGTCCTTTCCTGCGGAAATTTTTCAAGGGGATTCGGCATTTTGCCTTTTACAGTTCCCTGAATATGGCCTGCAAGAAAAATGAAGGAGAAGACACCGCTTCCCTGTGCAAGTCGAACCGGTACAGGCAAGTGATTGAAAATTTACTTTTAGAGAAAGGTTTAAATTACGGGCGATTGCCCAAAGGCTTGATTCTGTTTCACAATTATCCCGCAGGGCCGCGCACGGCGATGGAAGAGCATCTGGTTGAAGGCGCTTTTCATGCCTGCAGTAAAAACAGGGAAGTAACGGTTCATTTTACGGTTTCGCCCGAACACAGGGAATTGTTCCGTCAATTGGCCGGACAAAAATCGCCTCTTTATGCCGAACAGTTCAAGGTGAAATACCGGATTGAGTTCAGCGACCAGAAATCTTCTACCGACACGATTGCTGTGGATTCCGAAAATCGGCCTTTCCGCGATAACGAGCGGCTGGTTTTCCGCCCCGGAGGGCATGGCGCTTTGGTTGAGAACCTGAACGATATTGATGCGGACGTCGTTTTTATTAAGAATGTGGACAACGTAGCGCCCGATTCGCTCAAATCAATAACGATTCATTACAAGAACCTGATGGCTGGCGTTCTGGTTACTTATCAGCAAAAGATTTTCGACTGTTTGAATCTGATAGATTCGGGAAAATACGGGCATAACCAATTGATGGAAATGCTGTATTTCCTTCAGGATGAGCTTTGCGTAAAAAATCCGGAAACCAAGGTACTGGAAGATGTAGAACTTGTTTTGTATATCAAATCCAAGTTGAACCGCCCTCTGCGGGTATGCGGAATGGTGAAGAACCAGGGCGAACCTGGCGGAGGGCCTTTCCTGGCGGTAAATGCCGACAATACGATTTCCCCGCAGATTCTGGAAAGTTCCCAAATTGACATGACTAATCCGGAAGCAGAGCGTTTATTCAAAAGAGGAACGCATTTCAATCCGGTTGATATGGTTTGCGCTTTGAAGAATTACAAAGGCGAAAAATTCGACCTGCTCCGTTATGTGGACAAAAATACCGGTTTCATTTCCCGGAAATCAAGGAACGGGCGAGAACTCAAAGCCCTGGAACTGCCGGGGCTGTGGAATGGCGGCATGTCGGACTGGAACACGATTTTCGTGGAACTTCCCATTGATACGTTTAATCCGGTGAAAACGGCGAATGATTTGTTGCGGGAAGAGCATCAAGTGTAGTTATACTGTACCCGGTATGGTTTTGTGCTCCGGCAAACGGCTTTTTTGTGAACACAAAGGCACGAAGGCGCAAAGACACGAAGAAACTGTTAATACAACGGTCTTCGTGTCTTTGTGCTTTTGTGCCTTCGTGTTGAAATAGTTTTCCGTTTTTGATAATACCAGGGGATGCACAAAATCATGCCGTACAAAGGAGTGTATTTCAAATTGTCGCAGCCGTCATTGCGAAGGCGATAGCCTGAAGCAATCCAGAAAACAGCCGCAGTACATTTCCGGATTGCTTCGCCGCTTCGCGCGCGGCTCGCAATGACGCAGTGAGGCTGAGTAATTCTCCTAATTATCAATTCTCCGGATTGCTTCACTCCTTATTGGTGCGAGGCACAGCCTCGCACCAACGGGGCCGTTGGGTATAAACCTCATTTTTACCTTATTTTCTCCAACAAAACAACCTCAGTAGTAGCAAGAGCGTGTTAATAATTAAAATTCCCTGACCTTATTACCTTGTTATATTGTACGCGGTATGGTTTTGTGCATTAGCAAACGTTTTTTTTTGTAAACACAAAGACACGAAAACCGTGTATTAACAATTTCTTCGTGTCTTTGTGCTTTCGTGTCTTCGTGTTTAATAATTTCCCATGTTAGTGCAAGGAAACCTGCATCTCGGAGATTTGAATGTTAATTTACCGGTAAACGGTTTTGCGGTGGTTGATTTTAACGACTTGAACCGTCAGTATTTTGTCTTCAATTGTGTAGATGATACGGTAAATTCCCACACGGATACGGTAGGTAGTTTGAGAGGGGGTTAGTTTTATGCTGCCAAATGGACGCGGGTTGTTTGCCAAGTCGTTAATCGCTTTTTTAATACCCGGAAGATAAGTAACCTGTATTTTTTCACATGATTTTAATACCTATTTGCTGATTACAACTTTATACATTGCCTGCTATTCTTTTGTCAATGTAGCGGTTAAATTCTTCCAAACTTATTGTTTCATCGCCTTTACTCAATTCTGTATCCAGCAAATCAACAAGGTCTTCAATCAATTGATTCTCGCCGTACATATCCAAATCAATACATAAATAACGCTTGTTGCCGGAAGCGTTTTTGGTGCATTTTATACCTGCCGTTTTATCCATAACTATGATAATTTAATTAAAAAATCCATGACACAAAGGTACGGTTTTTCAAATAAAAAAACACTAACTGTATTTAATGTTTTTTTGTTTCCTGGGAACATACATCCGTATTCTGTCCGCATAACCAATGTCATGCGGGGTGCTTACGGAATCAATCATTTCTACCGAACTTTAATCCCTGACGGGATGAATTGCAACAAAAAACAGCGCCTCAAAAAAAGAATGAACCACAATTTGAAATATACTTGATTGATATTACATTTACTCCGTAGAAGAACAGTTAAATTATTAGTTTAAAATACCATACTGCCCGGCATTACACGACGAATATAAACAGTATCATCAACAATATTGTAACCGATGGTCATTTTTTTATATGTAACCGTACGGACATCGGCGCCATATTGGATTTTGAGGTATTCTCTCCGACTGACAGCATAAGAAGCGCCTGTAATGGCAAGTTTCCTAATAGTGTCATTTATTCCGTCGAAATATTTGATTGCCGTGTTGGGCATAGCAAGTTCGTATGCAATATAATCATAGATATGAAAAATGTCGTTTCTTGCTTTTCGAGAAAAGAGAATAGGGTAAGTTTTCATTCGTCCGACGAGCAATTAATTAAGGTAAAGGTTTCATTCCGTGTTTTATAAGTGATTCATTCAATCCATCCTTTATCACATCGCCAAAATGATCTGCCAACATGCCGCCTAATTCGTGAACCCATTCTTCAGCGGTTATCCATTCGTCATCTTCTATCCAGAATCTGTCATATTCCTGTTCCTCTATTCCGGCAACATTTACATCGTCATTTACCTGTTTTTGAATTGTCATCATAACCAAATCTAAATAAAATTCAGGCAAAGATAGTAATATTTATTACGTAAAACCATATCCGGTTGGTGCGGGTTAATTTTTTTTTGAGGTGCTGTTTTTTCAGGCATGTACGTAGATGAACATAGAACCGGCATCTCGCAGAGATGCACAGTTCGGTAGAAAATGAATATATCCGCCCCCAACCTGCATCTCGTAGAGATGCAACAT
>JAITCT010000003.1 GCA_031282925.1 Dysgonamonadaceae bacterium
GAACCGGATATTTGCGTCGTTTGCGACCCTGCAAAATTAGATACGAAAGGTTGCATCGGCGCACCCGATTTGATTGTCGAAGTGCAATCGCCCTCTACCCGCAAAAGGGATCTGAACGAAAAACTGCATTTATACGAAGCCTCCGGTGTGCGGGAATACTGGACAATAGACCCGCCGCCGAAAACGCTCACCGTTTTCCTTCTACAGGAAAACGGGAAATACGATGCGGGAACGGTTTACAGGAAAGGGAAAGCACCTGTCGGTATTTTTGAGGGGTTGAAGATTGATTTGAAGGAATTGTTTAAGGAATAAAAGATAAAATAATATGAAATCCTACCGTAAAGAACTGACATTCAACACCCCTACCCGCAGGGCTTACGTCAACATCACACCCCCTTTGTTGCGACAAGGTTCTACCTTGTCGTAAATCCCGACAGGTTCAACCTGTCAAAATAGACTTTACGCTTAATATTCCATGTGGGATAAATGACTGCGGATACGACAGTCGTTCAGTGAAATTACGAATTACGGGAGGAATTGCCAATGACCACAACCGTCATTCATAATTAACAAAAAAGTAGAGGACGCGCAGCCGGCGGGAACTGCGAATTCCCGCCAGCAGGAACTGTGAATTCCCGCCAGCGGGAATTGGGATGAGACGCTGGCGGGAACTGCGAATTCCTGCCAGCGGGAATTGAGATGAGACGCCGGCGGGAACTGCGAATTCCCGCCGGCCGGCCCGTCATTCCCGCGAAAGCGGGAATCCCTGAAAAACGGGTAGCGGCTTTCGGGAGATTGCGGGTCTTCGCTACGCTACGCCCGCAATGAGGGTTGCACCTCACCGCGTCATTGCGAGCCGCGAAGCAGCGAAGCAATCCAGAGAACAACGCAGTATAATTTCTGGATTGCTTCGCCGCTTCGCGGCTCGCAATGACGGCTGCGGTAATTCTCAATTCCTCCCCGTAATTCGTAATTTCACTAACGAATATATCGAAATTTTGCGGGAGTTTGTCTCCGAGCTGTAGGCGCGACTTGTAAGATATACGGAAGATTTCTTTTTTGCATCGCACAAACCAATATAAAAACAGGTTTGTGCGATTTTATTTTAAATACAAATGAATCAATTGAAAGCTTGATTTGAGTAAAGCAACTCCCGGAGCGGTGGTTTGAAACCTCCGGAGCCCTGCAACAGCCGGCAGACGCTGCCGGCAATCCCGTAATAGACGAAAACACCGGTAAACCGCTTGTCGCCGGCCTGGAAAGGGAAAACCGGACGGGCGTGGAGTTTGGCCTCAAGCAATATCTTCCGGACGCCGGACATCTGACCTGGACGCTTTTCCTGCTGAACCAGCGCAACACATCCGAATATACCCGAACGCCTTACTACGACGGAAACAACGTCCTGCGTTACTACATGAAAAACCTGGATTTGCGCACAGCGGGCGTAGAACTTGCTTTCCGCAGCCCGTTGTGGATAAACCTGTTCAGCGCTTCCGGGAACATTTCCTGCAAATATGTCTATCGTGCGGAACCGTCGGGCAGGACGCACTACGACAAACAGCCGCCGCTGATTGCCAATGCCTGTCTTTCTTACGTCGGGAAAAATACGGAAATTCATTTGATGGCGAAGTACGTTTCGCCTTACCGTTCCGACCGATTCCTGAAGGAAGAGGTGGATATGGGGAATGACAGCAACATTGATGTGCACCTTATCCGGCATATTCCTGCATTACGCGCGGAATTGCATGTAGTAGCAAGCAATTTGTTTGATGTCCGTTATGCGACGGTTTCGCCGCTATATCCGGACTTTGGGCGGCAAATCAGAGTAGGGGTGAGGTGGAGGATTTAGGAATCGGCCGGCTTTCGTCGTAAAGCGTTTCGGGAGCAATATCGACATTGTTAGCCCAGGCAATGCTGTCGAAGCATACCCTGACGGTACTGAACATGGCGGGGTCTTTCAGACTCCTGAACACACCGGTTTTCAGGAGCGGTTTTACGTCGAAACAGCGTTGTTCGTTGTTTTCGAAAGTGAGCAACAGCGTATAATTTTCCAGCGCTTTGACTGATTTAACTTCCCAATACATAAGCAAATTATCTTAAAGGATCAATTTTAAAAGGTTCTTCACCGTTACGACACAATTCCCAGTTAGCGAACAGGTCTTCCTTATGGATTTCTATCCAAACCTGTATAAACTGCAGGCTGCGTACCGGCAATGAACCTTCCGTTACATCACCGGTTTTTATATCAATCACCGCGTTTAATTCCTGACATTGAACGTGAATGTGCGGTGGTTGATGATCTTTATAATACATTCGGATTATCATTCCGAAAAAAACAGATATTGTTGGCATATTTTTTTTTGCAAAAGTAGGAATTTCCTTTGAAAATGAAAGAGTAAATAACGGGAAAAATGAAAAAGAAGCATTATACTCTGAAAGGAAAAGCTATTTTGCATTTTTGTCATCGCCCAGCCATTTTCCTACATTTCCGTAGAAAACGCAAATTTCTCCTACATTTCGGTAGCATGAACGCTATCCGTTATAAAACCTGTTTTTATAATGGCTGTTTGTTTTTATTTTCCTTACATATAACAGTTTATAAACCCTGTGCATTTTCGTTCTTCCGTTATGGCATACGCTTTGGCTGGTACTTTGCGAATTAAATATTAAACAGTTAAAGTTTTATGAGAAAGATTGCAATTTACGGAAAAGGTGGAATCGGAAAGTCCACCACAACGCAAAACACGGTGGCCGGTCTCGTCGAAATGGGACGGAAAGTAATGGTAGTAGGCTGTGACCCCAAGGCGGATTCCACCCGTTTGCTGTTGCACGGCCTGGCGCAAAAGACTGTGCTGGATACCCTCCGCGACGAGGGCGAAGATGTGGAATTGGAAGATGTAATGAAAGCCGGTTTCAAAAACACCAGCTGCGTGGAATCGGGCGGACCAGAACCCGGCGTGGGCTGTGCGGGACGCGGGATTATCACCTCCATCAACCTGTTGGAGCAGTTAGGCGCTTATGACGACGACAAGGCGCTGGATTACGTGTTCTACGACGTATTGGGCGACGTTGTTTGCGGCGGTTTTGCCATGCCTATCCGGGACGGGAAGGCGCAGGAAGTCTATATCGTCTGTTCCGGCGAAATGATGGCGATGTATGCAGCCAACAACATCTGCAAGTCCATTTCCAAGTTTGGGAAAGTCGGCGACGTGCGGCTGGGCGGTTTGATTTGTAATTCCCGCAAGGTGGATAACGAAGCGAACATGATTGAAGAGTTTGCCAGAAAACTGGGAACCCAGATGATACACTTCGTCCCCCGCGACAATATGGTGCAACATGCCGAAATCAACCGCAAGACGGTTATCGACCATGCGCCGGATCACCCGCAGGCCGACGAATACCGCACGCTGGCGAAAAAGATTGACGAAAACAAGATGCATGTCATCCCTACGCCTCTCCAGATGCAGGAACTGGAAGACCTGCTGGTCGGCTTTGGAATATTGAACTGAATAATCATTAAAATAAAGGAATAAAATATGTTATTAATAAGAGCTATAGTACGTCCGGAAAAATCGCCGGTAGTCATGAAGGATTTATTTAATGCCGGTTTCCCTGCCGTAACGAAACTCTCCGTTTTTGGCCGGGGAAAACAGCGCGGGCTGAAAGTAGGAAACGTTACTTACGACGAATTGCCCAAGGATTTGCTGATTATTGTCATTCAGGACAGGGACAAGGATTTTGTGGTGGAAACCATTATCCATTCCGCCCGTTCCGGCGAAAAGGGGCAGGCCGGCGACGGTAAGATTTTCATCACCCCGCTGATAGAAGCATACACCATTTCAAACGGTAAAAAGGAACAATAGGTATGAAGCTGATTTTAGCAGTTATAAGGATTGCCCAAATGGGCGCAACCAAAGCGGCGCTGGCGGAAGCCGGATTGCCTTCCTTTACGGCGATGCCCGTCCTGGGACGCGGACGCGGTCACGGAGATTTGGAAAAAATAAACCGTGCGAAGGAAAGCGAAAACTGTCCGGCAATACTGGAAGACGTTATGTCGTTCGTTCCCGAAGAACCCCGTTTGAAATCGAAGCGAATGATTACGCTGGTGGTTACGGACGATAAAAAGGATTTGGCGGTGGAAACGTTGATTCGGGCGAACCGGACGGGCAAGTCGGGCGACGGGAAAATCTTCGTCGTTGAAGCATTGAATTCATACAGCGTTCATTCCGGTATTTCCGGCAACGAAACATTAGATTAAAATAAAAGGAATATGGTAAACGAAACAGATAAACCTCAAAATGCGGAAACGCTTATTGCCGGACTTCAGGAATTCCGGGATGAGGTGATAACGAAGTATCCGAAAAAAGTCGCCAGGAAGAGGGCAAAATCCATTGTTTTGAGCGACGCTGAAAATACGCCGCAAATTCAGGCGAATGTGCGTACCATCCCGGGAATTATCACCCAGCGCGGATG
>JAITCT010000063.1 GCA_031282925.1 Dysgonamonadaceae bacterium
CCGGATTTTACATGTCGAACCTTGATTTGGAACAATAGTGAAGGAAACTGGAATCAAAGAAAAACAGCGGGCGCCAAGGAACCAAACTTTGCAAATGCCTGATGATGAAATGCGGATGTTGCAGGAAAAACTGCTAACCGTCGCCGCGCCTGTTGGCGTTGCCGACCTCATTAATACAACTGTCCGGGGGAACCTGTTTGAGATTATCGATTATCTTCCGTCGGCATTTGTTGATTTGATGATTATTGATCCGCCTTATAATCTCAGCCGGAATTTTGCAGGTATGAAGTTTAAGCAAATGAAAGATGACGACTATTCGGATTATCTGGAATCATGGTTTCCGAAAATGATCCGGCTGCTGAAATCCAATGCTTCGCTTTATCTTTGCGGAGACTGGAAAAGCACTTCGGCTCTTTATACCGTTATGAATAAATACCTTGCCGTCATGAATCGAATTACCTGGCAACGGGAAAAGGGCCGCGGAGCGGCCGGCAACTGGAAAAACTGTATGGAAGACATTTGGTTTGCCGTTCGCAATCCGAAAAATTATTATTTCAATCCGGAAGCGGTTAAAATCCGCAGGAAAGTATTAGCTCCCTACAAACGGGACGGACTGCCGAAAGACTGGCAGGATACGGAACAGGGAAAATTCCGGATGACTTGTCCTTCCAATTTTTGGGACGACATAACGGTTCCTTACTGGTCAATGCCCGAAAATACGGATCATCCCACGCAAAAGCCCGAAAAACTCTTTGCGAAACTGATTCTTGCTTCTTCTCCCGAAAACGGAATGGTATTCGACCCTTTCCTCGGTTCGGGAACAACTTCTGTGGTTGCCAAAAAGCTGGGACGGAATTATTGCGGAGTCGAAATCAATCCGCTATATGCCTGCTGGGCGGAAAAACGCCTGGAAAAGGCAGGGAAGGACAAAACCATACAAGGTGTCTATAACGGCGTTTTTTGGGAAAGGAACAGCAAGCCTGCCTGACCGGAATTATTTTTGTAATCTAAAAAAAGATAAAATACACTTGTTTCAAATTAAAAATTAAGAATATGATTTTAAACGAAAGAGAAACGCGCCACGCGCAAGTAATGACGGCAGTCAAACAAATGATGACCGCCGCACGGACGGCTCCCAAAGGAAAAGGGGTTGATATTCTTGAAATCATTGCCGTTGAAGGAAAAGACATTGAAACCTTATCGGATAAAACCAGGGAGTTGGGCGAAAAAAACGGCATGAACTTCTTTTTGCGCGACGCCGAAAACATCCGTTCCGCCGAAGCCGTAGTATTGATAGGAACCCGCCTGCTGGCACACAATTTGAATTGTGCTTATTGCGGATAGTCAACCTGCGGGGAACAACCCCGGGCAGTCCCCTGCGCCGTCAAGGCTGTCGACCTTGGAATCGCCATCGGCTCGGCTTGCGCCACCGCTGCCGATTTCCGCCTGGATACCAGGATTATGTTTTCCGCAGGTTATTCCGCTCAGGCATTGAATTGGCCGGAAGGTTGCCATACGGTTTTCGCCATTCCGGTTTCAGCGTCGTCCAAAAATCCTTTTTTCGACAGAAGTTAACGAGTAAACAAGTTGACGAGTAAACAGCACAGTTGACCGCGTTACAAATTACCGGGTCCCGTTTACCCGTCAACTCAAAATAAACGTATGGAAAACAAATTTTTAGAAACGGAAGAAGAAATCGTCAAAATGCTGAAAACGGTTTATGACCCTGAAATTCCCGTCAATATATATGATTTGGGACTGATTTACGGCGTGGATATTGACGATGCAAAAAACGTGATTATCACGATGACATTGACTGCACCCGCTTGTCCCGCCGCCGATTTTATTGCGGAAGACGTTAAAATGCGTGTCGGGTCAATTCCGGGAATCGGGAGCGTAGAGGTAAAAATCGTTTTTGAACCGGAATGGCATCAGGGCTTGATGAGCGAAGAAGCTAAACTCGAACTCGGATTTTTGTAAGGATGGCAAAAGACAAAACATACTTTGTTTCGGATATGCACTTCGGCTCTGACGTTTTCGGCTCTTCCTCGGAGCGGGAAAAACGTTTTGTCCGCTGGCTGGATTCCATTCAAACGGAAGTTAAAACATTATATCTGCTGGGCGATATTTTCGATTTTTGGTTTGAATACAAAACAGCCGTTCCCCGCGGTTTTACGCGCTTTTTAGGAAAAATCGCAGCAATGAGCGACTCAGGTACGGAAATTCACTATTTTACAGGTAACCATGACCTTTGGATATATGACTATCTGCCCCGTGAAACAGGGGTTATCCTGCACAAAGAACCGCTTGTTACCGAAATTTCCGGTAAGACATTTTATCTTGCTCACGGAGACGGGTTAGGAGATAAATCCTGTTCTTTCAAACTGATTCGCGGAATATTCCACCAGCAATTATGCCAGAAACTTTTCAGCATGATCCATCCCACCGTTGGAATCGGATTGGCGCACATTTGGGCTAAGAGCAGCCGGAAGAAAGAATTGGCGCATCCGGCGACTTATCTCGGAGAATATAGAGAGCATCTGGTTCTTTACGCTAAATCCTTCATTCAAGCGCATCCCGACATTGATTACCTGGTTTTCGGCCACCGCCACATTCTCCTTGATTTAGCGCTGGGGGAGGAAAAACGGATGATGATTATCGGCGACTGGCTGCAATATTTTTCCTATGCCGTATTCGACGGCAAAGATTTGATACTCGAACAGGTTTCGGAGGTTAAAAATTTAAAACAAGGTTATCGCACATGAATAAAAAACA
Organism: Dysgonamonadaceae bacterium; assembly: GCA_031282925.1. Lineage (GTDB taxonomy): Bacteria > Bacteroidota > Bacteroidia > Bacteroidales > Azobacteroidaceae > Azobacteroides. Next base: position 2,776 of record JAITCT010000063.1, read on the forward strand.
ACACTCTCCCCGCATCGTTTTTATGGGCACACCCGGTTTCGCCGTCGAAAGCCTGCGCGCCCTGGTCGAAGGCGGTTATAATGTAGCCGGCGTTATTACAATGCCCGATAAACCGGCGGGAAAACATCAAAGCGTGCTGCAAGCCTGTCCGGTAAAAGAATATGCCCTGTCGCAAAACCTGCCTTTGCTTCAGCCTGAAAAACTGAAAGATCCGGTTTTTTTGAATCAGTTACAGGCATGGAAAGCCGATTTGCAGATTGTCGTCGCGTTCAGGATGTTGCCTGAAGCCGTTTGGAACATGCCGCCTTTGGGAACATTTAATCTTCACGCCTCTTTGTTGCCTCAATACCGGGGAGCCGCCCCAATCAACTGGGCGATTATCAACGGCGAAAAAGAAACGGGGGTTACTACGTTTTTCCTTAGCCATGAAATTGATACGGGAAAAATCATTTTCCGGGAACGGATTCCCATCGCAGACACGGATAATGCCGGAATTATCCACGACCGACTGATGCGGGCAGGCGCCGGCCTGGTACTCAAAACCGTTGATGCAATCGGCAGCAAAGAAGCAGATACCATAGACCAGAAAGCACTTGTTTCCGGGGAAGAAATCCTGAAACCGGCGCCTAAGATTTTCAAGGAAACTTGCCGTATCGAATGGAACAAACCGACTATAGAAGTCTATGACTTTATCCGTGGGCTGTCGCCTTACCCTGCCGCCTGGACCGAATTGAAAACAAATCAAAACGAATGGCTTGCATTGAAAATTTTCGAAGCCGAAAAAATTCCGGCGCATCATCATTTAATTGCAGGAAGTGTTGTTACAGACGGGAAAAAACAACTGGACGTCGCAACTTCCGACGGTTTTATCCGAATAAAAAATCTCCGGCAGACAGGTAAAAAACGAATGTCTGTTGAAGATTTCCTGCGCGGAAATGCACGGCTTTTTGGAACATATAATCTGCCGTAACGGGGGAATGTAAAGTTTTACACTTAAAAAGTTCAGGTTTACATTGGAAATCTTTACCTGAATATCGGGAATATTTACCTGAATATCGGGAATGTAACACGAAACATTTAAAAAGTAACGCTTTATATTTGAAATGTTTATCCCCGTGTGGAAAATTGAGAATAGAGAATTAGCACAGTTGTCATTGCTTCAGGCTATCGCTTTCGCAATGACGCAGTGCGGGCAATTTTGTGTATTGTGTACCCCAAACCATACCGCGTAAAAAAATATTTCTTTTTGCAAATAATTGGTTAATTCTTTTTTTGAGGTGCTGTTTTTTTAGCATGCACGTTGATGGACATGGAACCGGCATCCCGCAGAGATGCACAGTTCGGTAGAAAATAATGTCCCTGTCCACGCCCTGCATCCCGTAGAGATGCAACATTATTTCCACAGGCACAATATCACAGTGCACAACATTAACGTCATGCGGGGTGCCTGTACGGGGAATTACTCTTTCTACCGGGCTTTAATCCCTGACGGGATTGATAGCAATAAAAAACAGCACCTCAAAAAAAGAATTAACCATTGCGATAACCATTTTAAAATTTATTGAATTAGGCATATAAATAATACTGTTTTGTTTTGAGCATACTCAGAATTAGGTTGTCAAAAATGGAAGACTTCATTAAGAGCCTGTTAAAACGACAGGTATATTCGTCAATGTATGCCTGTAAATCATCAACGCTATGGTAAATTCCGCGCACCCAGGCTTTAAACAGCATGATTGCCCTGTGAATTTCAGGAAAATTACCGCCTTTTTCGCCCGAACTTAGCTGTATCATATTCTCAAATAGGTATAGGCGTTTAGAGCGCACTGTTAATTATTTCATTCCCTTCTGATTGGATTATACTCCACCATTCTTTTGATAAGATTATCAAAAATAGTATCCATCTGGTTCCGACGATTA
>JAITCT010000065.1 GCA_031282925.1 Dysgonamonadaceae bacterium
CGGGAAATAGCCCGGAAAATAGCGCCGCTTTTCCACCCCGGCGATTTGATTATTCAGGACGGGGGGTTAGGCGCGGGTAAAACGCATTTCGTAAAGGGTTTTGCGGAGGGTTTTCATTCCGAAGACCTTGTTACAAGCCCGACTTTCAGTATTGCCAATTTCTACCGTACCGGCCGGTTCGATATTCTTCATATTGATTTATACCGGATTGAAACGATTGAGGCGTTTAACGACCTGGGGTTGACGGACTATTTCGATCAATCTGTTGTTTGCATTGAATGGGGAACTAAATTTGCCGGTTATTTTGACGACTATATGCTTGTTTCCTTTGAATCGAAAGGCGATAACGAACGGCTGATTACTTTTGCCGGCCACAGTGATAAGTATAATTCGATAACAGTTAGTTTAAAAGACAGATTATGTTGATTTCAGGGATTTCGACTTCTTCCGGTCAATTTGCACTCCTGCTGGGGGAAAATAACCGGATTATCTACGATTCTTCCGAACATGAAGCAGGCGATAACAGGGAATTGTATTGCTTGCTTCAAAATGCTTTTTCTGCCTGCAACAGAAAGATAAACGATTTAGGCGGCATTATCGTTGATACGGGTCCGGGCGGTACAAGCCGGGTGCGGACGGGGATTGCCTTTGCCAACAGTTTGGCTTACAGTCTGAATATTCCGGTCTGTCCGGTATCTACTATGGAACTGGCGGGAATTGATGCGTACTGCCGGTATGGTCTTCCGGTTGTTAATTCCGTGAAATCCATTAAAGGGAATGCTTATATCGGCCTTTACCGGGGGGGGAATGGGGATGTTCAAATGGAGTACGGCCGGGTGGAAGAAATCGTACCGCCATTGGTTGCGGACATAGACCGGCTGGTTGTGGCCGGCGCCCACAGGGAATTGATTATGGAATTGCCGGCGCTGGCGGGCAAAACGGTTATCGACAGCCGGATGCAGTATGGCAATGCCCGGATTTTCATTGAAAAAAGCGGGTTATTTACCGGCAGGGGGCTGGTTTTCCCGCAGTTTGCAACGCCGGTAACGGAACAGACGATTGGGTGAACGGTGAAACGGTGAACGGTGAATTTCTGCACTTTATAGCAAATCACTGTTCACCGTTTCACCGTTTCACTGTAGCGGTAGTCTGAAGACAACCGCAATAAAAAAAGGATGAGGGCTAAAGCCCACTGTTCACTGTTTCACCGTTCACCATTTAACCGCTTTCGCCGTCTCGCCGGTTTTCCCCGCAAATTTCAGGATATAAACGCCTTTCGGCAAGCGAGCCGCCGGAATTGAATGAGTTCCTGCGGGATTCAGGGCATATTCGGCAATCTTTTGTCCCGCCGCGCTGTAAACGGCTACGGAAGATGTTCCTGCCGGATAGGAAAGTGCGAAACGGTCGCCCTGCCGGACTACTTTAACTTTTTCGGACTTAACGGCGCCAATGCCTGTGGCGTTGCCCTGCGTGATTTTCAGTGTAAGATTACAGGCATCAGAAGTGATATGAATATCGGCGTTGCGCCCGGGGATATTCGAAGGCAAAGCGTCAACGGTAACCGGGAAAGTAACAATACCTGTAGAGTTATTAAGTGAAAGTTTTCCGATTGAAATCCAATCCGGAAGTTCTTCACCGTTTTCCAGCAACCAACTCCAACTGTCCGGCGTCCAGTAAGTGCTGATTTCAAAACGATTCGTGCCGCCCGTTACGGGAGCTTCATACCGGTCGTTTTCCGTGTGCAGGAAAGGGAATGCAGCATCCATGCCGAAGAGCGCGGAAGTAGCGGCGCCTAATGAAAGAATACCCTCTTCAACAGTAACAAAGGCATACTCGTCGCCGGACGGATGATCTTCATACTGGAAAAACATATCGGCCGACTGATAATTGTAAAATTCGGCCACGAAATGGTCGTCAATTTCCAGATAGCTCTCGCGTTCACGTCCGGTTTCGGGGTCTGTAGCCTTAAATGTAAATGGAATTGTATAGTAATCAATGCCATAGTCATCGCTAAACGCGAAAATAAAGTCTTCCGGCCAGGCTTCCGACGTAGCGACTATTTCATCCATATAGCCTTCTTCATTTATTGCATAGATGTTTAATTTGACAGGTTCGTCCGGTTTCGGAACAATATTACCCAAATGAACATAAAAAGTTTCACACATGTATTTGGCAACGGGTTTTTCAAAATAATTGGCAACACCTTTGAATGTGTATCCATACCCGTCTATATCTTCCGCATTGATGTCGGAATAATACGCTATTCCATATTGTAAGTCGTAGTTTCCCAAGCCGAATGACCTGTATCCGTAGCCGTCATACCAAATGTTTTGGCCGCCTAATCCCATCCAGCTAAACTCCGCATCGCCGCCTGTACCCAGTTGAAATTCGGCTTTCGTACCGCCTTTTCCCGTTGCCGTCAACAGGGGCGTTTCATACAGGCCGTAGGGAAGCGTTACTATGGGATTTTGTTCGGAATAAAGTCCTGCCGGGGCTAAATCCGCATCGCTGAAACTCCAACTGACGGATTCCTGATTTTTTACCTCTCCGTTCCACAGGGTGGGCGTATAAGCGTGTCCGAAAATCAGATTTATTTCGTTAAGAGCATAATAGTCCGGAGAAAGACCGGAAATCAGATAACCTGAAGGGCGGCGGTAAGAAGCTTCCGGAATCAAATAGCCTACCGCTACATTATCGACATATACCGATTCCCCGCCATCGTCCCAGTAACGGATAGCGATTTGAATATTCCTGTTGCTATATTCCGCCAGGTCGATGGAAACCCTGATCCAGGGAGCGCCGGAGAAGGCAATATACCAAAGGTCTTCCTCCGTATATTGGGCGGCGTCTTCCCTGTTGTCCCACTTTTTAGTCCATGTATTGCCGCCGTCGGTGGAAATCAGGGCTTCGACAACTGTGTGCATGGCGTTCATATCGCCATCCTCACCGTAGCTTATACGCGCCCAGAACGGGTCGTAATACAAATCGAAAGTAAAAACATAGTTTGCTTTGACCGTTACCGGCGGGGAAATCAACCACTCGTCCTGCGGTATGGGCGGATTATACGGTATTGTATCCAAATCTCCGTCTCCGTTTTCATCCCGATCGCTCAGGGTATTTACCGGAAAGGCAAATTGAACGCCGGCGCAGGCTTGTCCCGTTTTGGGTGAGAAATTGTCTGATTCCGCAACAGTTCTCCATGTGAAATTGAACTGGTCTCCATAAATATCTTCTATCAGGGAAACCGATCCGGCTTTGCTTTCGTCTGTCCATCCTTGCGGAAGCCAGTCCCATGCTTCTCCGTCATAACCTTCAAATCCTTCATTCAGGGATTCGGATGCGGCGCTTGCTCTCAATCCGGCGTTTTCGCCTGATTTTCCGGAGCGAGTGGTTATTTTACGCTGTAACTTTTTCCCTGCGTTGAGAATCTGTTTCCTGACCATCCCGTTTCCCAGCCGGACGGTGCGAAATTCCGAGCCGTCTTTCAATTTCCGGGACGAAAGCACTTCTTTTACCGGTGCAAGGTTCGGATTGAATCTTGCGCTTGCCGTTTTTTTTACTTTTCCGATTCTCTCCGCTTTTGCTGCCTGCGGCAGGGAATGCGGTTGAACGGCTTTTCTGGTTTGCGACGCTTTGGTCGCAAGTTGAGCATTAAGGCTCGAACAGGTAACGAGTGCCGTTACCGCAAACAGTACAATTTTCTTCATGTTTTTACTTTAATAATTAATAAATATATTCCTTTAACTTTCAGGCATTGATGCAAACACGTTCCATCCCGTACGGGATGGGGGATGCGTGGTATTTCTGTTTTCTACCGAGCTATTGTCCCTGACGGGACAATGGGTTCAAATTGCCGCAACCGTCATTGCGGGGGCGAAGCAATTCGGTTTTTTATTTCTGGATTGCTTCACCGCTTCGCGGTTCGCAATGACGTGTGCGGTATTGCAACCTTGCTGCGTCATTGCGAACTGCGAAGCAGTGAA
>JAITCT010000010.1 GCA_031282925.1 Dysgonamonadaceae bacterium
CAGCACAGATTCGTGCCCTATGGCTTAACTCCGGGAGATTCGAATATTTTCTCTCAGACCTGGGGCTATATTCAAAACAGGGCAATCTTGGACAGGTGAAAAAGCTGAGTTTTTCAGCAGACCCGAATTATTAAGAATTAACCGGAAAAAATTTGCAGAAAACGAAATAGATAGTATCTTTGCAGCCGCAAAACGTATTGTCAAAGTCAGATAAAGGGAAACTGTAAAAAAAATGAGGGTAGTTGACAAACAATTTTCTATAGAATCTTTGGAGGATATTTTATTTAAAGGAGAGAAGATTGTCCTTTCCCAGTCTGCTCAAACGGCAATTACGGAATGTTTCCAATTCCTGCAATCTTTCTCATCGGGCAAAATAATCTACGGGATCAATACCGGTTTCGGGCCTATGGCTCAGTACCGGATTGATGACGAATCGCTCATCCAACTGCAATACAACATTATCAGAAGTCATGCCACAGGTGCGGGAAACGCTTTGCCCGACCTGTATGTGAGGGCTGCCATGCTTGCCCGTTTGGGAACTTTTGTGCAGGCGCGTTCGGGCGTTCATATCGAATTGGTGGAATTGCTGGCGGAATTTATCAACCGCGGCATTTATCCTTATGTTCCCGAACACGGGAGCGTGGGAGCAAGCGGCGATTTGGTGCAATTAGCCCATATCGCCCTTGCGATGACGGGCGAAGGCAAGGTGCATTACTGGGGGCAATGGCGGCCGGCCTGCGAAGTATTGCAGGAAAACAACTTAAAACCTTTCCGCATCCGCATCCGCGAAGGTTTGTCCGTTACAAATGGCACTTCGGTGATGGCGGGAACAGGCCTGGTCAATATCATCTATGCCAAGCGGTTGCTTGAAAGCGCCGTTTTGATTTCCGCCTGGATCAATGAAATTACCGCCGCTTACGATGATTTCATGTCGGCGGAGCTTCATGAAACAAAGCATCATGCGGGACAAAGGCGGGTGGCGGAACAAATGCGCGGCATAATCAAAGACAGCCGGTGCTTGTCGAAAAGGGAAACCCTGTGGTGCGGCGAAACCCGTGCGGGCGCAAAAGTTTTTGAAGAGAAAATTCAGGGTTATTATTCCCTGCGCTGCGTGCCGCAAATATTAGGTCCCGTTGCCGATGCCGCAGGCAATGCGGAAAAGGTTGTGATAGACGAAATAAACTCTGTCTGCGACAATCCGGTTGTTGACCCCGTCAGCCGGAATATTTATCACGGGGGAAATTTTCACGGGGATTATGTTTCTTTTGAAATGGACAAATTGAAAATTGCTGTTACCAAACTTTCCATGTTAATGGAAAGGCAATTGAATTACCTGTGCCATGATAAAATCAACGGGATTTTGCCGCCGTTCCTGAATTTGGGCGTTCCGGGGTTAAATTACGGTTTGCAGGCGGCTCAGTTTACGGCTACTTCCACTACCGCCGAAAACCAGGTATTGTCCAATCCCGTGTATGTGCACAGTATTCCGAATAACAACGACAACCAGGACATTGTGAGTATGGGAACCAATTCCGCCTTACTTGCCAAAACGGTTATCGACAATGCGTTCCAGGTAACGGCCGTCCACTGTATGGCTTTGGCGCAGGCAACCGACTGTCTCCGAAAGGAGGATAAATTATCGTCGCCCACGCGCAGGATGTATCGGGATATCCGCGAAATTTTTCCGTTGCTGGTGGAAGACAGGCCTTTATATTCGGAGATAGCAAATATTAAGAACTATTTAATGGACAGCGAGCGATGAAATACGCACTTGTTACGGGAGGATCGCGGGGGATAGGGCGCGCCGTTTGCCTGAAACTTGCAGATATGGGTTATCCCGTGCTGGTTAATTACCGGACAGGCAGGGAAGCGGCCGAAGAAACGAAACGCCTGATAGAAGCGAAAGGCGGGCAGGCCGAGTTGCTTTGTTTTGACGTTTCCGACGGGCAAGCCGTTGAACAGGCGCTTCCGGCATGGGTTGAAGCGCATCCGGATGATTATGTTGCCGTTTTGGTAAACAATGCCGGTATCCGCAGGGATAATCTTTTGTTCTGGATGACCGGCGATGAATGGAACGACGTGCTTCATACCAATCTGGACGGCGTTTTCCACATCACCCGGCTGCTGGTAAAATATATGATGAACCGGCGGTTCGGGCGTATCATTAATATGGTATCCGTTTCGGGCGTGAACGGTATGGCGGGGCAAACCAACTATTCGGCTTCCAAGGCGGGCGTTATCGGCATGACGAAAGCCCTTGCGCTTGAAACGGCCAAACGGAAGGTAACCGTCAACGCCGTAGCGCCCGGATTCATCGAAACGGATATGACGAAAGAATTGAACCGGGACGAATTGAAAAAAATGATTCCCGCGGAACGCTTTGGAACACCGGAGGAAGTGGCCGGCCTGGTCGGATTTCTGGCTTCGGAAAATGCGGCTTATATCACAGGACAGGTAATTTCCGTCAGCGGAGGAATATGACACGGAGAGTTGTAATCACAGGGGCTGGCGTCTATTCCTGCATCGGCAGGAATCTGGATGAGGTGCGCGATTCGCTTTACGCCGGTCAGTCGGGTATCGGCGTTGACGAAGAACGCGCTGCATACGGTTATCGATCGCCTCTTACCGGCATTGTCGAACGTCCGCAGCTGAAAGGGCTGTTAGACCGGCGTTTGCGCATTTGCCTTGCCGAAGAGGGCGAATATGCTTATGTGGCGACTCTGGAGGCGCTGAAAACCGCCGGAATTGATATGGATTACCTGGAAAAGAATGAAATGGGTATTTTCTACGGCAACGATTCTTCCGCAAAAGCCGTGATTGAAGCCAACAATATTGCCCGGCAGAAAAAAGATACCACCCTGATAGGTTCCGGCGCAATTTTCCAGTCCATGAATTCTACCGTTACGATGAACCTTTCGACCATATTCAAATTGCGGGGAATCAATATGACCGTCAGCGCGGCCTGCGCAAGCGGTTCACATGCCATTGGACTGGGATATTTTTTTATCCGGCAGGGTTTGCAAGATTTGGTGCTTTGCGGCGGCGCTCAGGAAACCAACCTGTATTCGATGGGAAGTTTCGACGCTTTGAGCGCTTTTTCCGTCCGTACCGGCGAGCCTGCGAAAGCCTCGCGCCCTTTCGATGCAGACAGGGACGGGCTGGTACCCAGCGGCGGCGCAGCAAGTTTGATTCTGGAAGATTACGGCCATGCCGTTAAACGGGGCGCGACCGTTTTTGCAGAGGTGGCGGGTTACGGCTTTTCTTCCAACGGCATGCAAATTTCGCAGCCCAGCGATTCGGGTTGTATTGCGGCAATAGACCGGGCGTTGAAAGATGCGGGTATCCGCGCCGCCGCTGTTGATTACGTGAATGCCCACGCCACATCGACCCCCCAGGGCGACAGGGTTGAGGCGATAGCGCTCGGCCGCATTTTCGGAGGCTTGCAAACGCCTGTCAGTTCAACGAAATCCATGACGGGACACGAATGCTGGATGGCCGGCGCAAGTGAAATCATTTACTCCGTTTTGATGATGCAAAACGGATTTATAGCGCCGAATATCAATTTTGAAACGCCGGACGAATATTCCGCCGGCCTTCATATTGTGAGCCGGACAGTCGAAAAGGAAATAAATGTTATCCTCTCCAATTCCTTCGGATTCGGGGGAACAAACAGCGCCCTGATTATTAAAAAACTAAGGAATTAATTGAAAAAACGATATATGACACGGGAAAAAATAGAAGAAATCGTAAAAAACTTTTTGATTGAAGAAATTGAAGTGGCGGAAGATGCGATTAAACCCGACGCCGTTTTGAAAGATGAACTGGGTATCGACAGTTTGGATTATGTGGATATTGTGGTCATCGTGGAAAGGAATTTCGGTTTCAAAATCAAAGCGGAAGAAATGTCGGAAGTACAAACTTTGCGCCAGTTCTGCGACTATATCGAATCGAAAGTGAACAATCAATAAGAAACAATGGCGGATAAAAGAGAATGGAAAGGCAGTACGGGCGGAGGTTTCCTGGGTCAGCAGGCGCTGATTTTTTTCTTCCGTTGCTGGAATTTGCGCACCGGCTATGCCGTTATGGCGGCGGTTGTTCCGTTTTACATGCTTTTCGCCCGCAAAGGCTACATTTCCATTTACCGTTATTTCCGCATACAGTGGGGCTGTTCCCCCCTGAAATCTTTTTTGAAAACTTACCGCAACCATTATCTTTTCGGGCAAATGCTTTTAGACCGGTTTGCCGTTTATGCAGGGAAAAAAAACAAATTTGAAGTGGAAATCTCCGGCAATGAACATTTTACCCGTTTATCGGAAGGAGAAAAGGGATTTATTATTGCCGGTTCGCATACGGGCAATTTTGAATTGAGCGGCTACCTGTTTCATTCCGGCAGAAAACGGATGAACGTTTTGACATTTGCCGGGGAAACCGGTACGATACGCAAAAACCGGATGAAACTGATGGGGAAAAATAACATCCGGACAATTCCCGTTTTAAGCGACATGTCGCATTTATTTACCGTTCATGCGGCTTTGCGGAACGGGGAAATCGTGAATATTCCCTGCGACAGGTTTTCAGGTTCGGGAAAAAGCCTGCGCTGCCGTTTCCTGAACGGGCAAACCCGTTTTCCCACAAGCGCCTTCACCTTTGCCGTTCGCTGCGATGTAGAAGTTTTAGCCCTGTTCTGCATGAAAGTATCCGCAAAAAAATACAGGATTTTTATCCGGCCGGTGGTTGCACTTCAAAAGGAAAATGCGGATAAACGCAGGAAAAAAGAAGAACTGCTGACGGATGCCTATGTCCGGGAGTTGGAAAAAATCGTACGGCAGTTTCCCGAACAGTGGTTTAATTATTATGAATTTTGGAACGAGCCGCCCGTTTTTCGGGAATAACCGGCAGCCGATAAAAAAACACAGCAAATGAAACTGTTCCCGGCATTAGAGAAAAAATATTCCGAAGAAACACTCACGGCTTCGGAAGCCCTGCGGTTGGCGCACAGAATATCGTTCGGGCCTGTAGTTTTCCAGGTTTCCCGAATCATGCTTAAATTCGGCATTTTGCAAATGCTGGCGGATTCGGCAAAAGGAATGACTTCGGATGAAATAGCCGGGCAAACCGAACTTTCCCGCTATGCCGCACAGGTTTTGCTGGAATCCTCGCTGACAATCGGCCTGGTCAAACAGGCAAACGACCGGTTCGTGATTTCCAAAACAGGCTGGTTTTTGCTCTCCGACCCGCTGATTAAAGTGAATATGGATTTCAACCACGATGTGAACTATCTCGGCTGGTTTCGCCTGGAAGAAGCGCTGTTAAACGGAACGCCCGAAGGATTAAAGGTTTTCGGCAACTGGGCGACCATTTATGAAGGGCTTTCGCAATTGCCCGGAAACGTGCAGAAATCGTGGTTCGGCTTTGACCATTATTACAGCGACGAATCATTTGACGAAGCCTTGCAAATCGTCTTTAACCGGCCTGTTAAAACGCTTCTGGACGTAGGCGGGAATACCGGGCGATGGGCTTTGCGATGCGTAAGCCACAATCCCGAAGTGAGCGTTACCGTCATGGACCTGCCGCAACAGCTGGAAATGATGAAACGGCAGACGGCGGGAAAAGCGGGCGCTGACCGCATCACGGCTTATGCCGCAAATGTACTGGACAAAACTTCCCGTTTCCCAACAGGATATGATGTAATCTGGATGAGCCAGTTCCTGGACTGTTTCCCGGAAAACGAGATAAAAAATATTCTTTCGCGCGCCGCTCAATCGATGAACGCCCATTCGCGCCTGTATATCATGGAAACATTCTGGGACCGGCAGGCCTTTGAAGACGCCGCGTTTTGCCTGACGCAAATCAGCCTTTATTTCACGGCCTTAGCGAACGGAAACAGTAAAATGTATCATTCCGGCGATATGATTCGCTGCGTGAACGGCGCAGGTCTGCAAATCGAACAAATGCACGACGGACTGGGGAAAGGACATTCGCTGTTGATTTGCAGGATATGAATATGGATTTTGAACGGATTGACATATCGGAACTGCTTCCCCAGCAACCGCCTTTTGTGATGATAGACAAACTGTTGAACTACGGCGAGGTTACCGAAACCGCTTTGACCGTCAAGGACGACAACCTGTTTTGCGACAACGGCCTCCTGTCGGAAGCCGGGATTGTTGAGAATATAGCCCAGACTTGCGCCGCCCGGACAGGTTACTTTAATAAATATATCAATAAAAGCGCCGTTCAATTGGGATTTATCGGGGCAATCCGGAACATGGAAATATTCCGTTTTCCGAAAACAGGCGAAGTCCTGCATACGCAAATCCGGATATTGGAAGAGATTTTCCGGATGACATTGATTCGGGCTGTTGTAAATATCGGGAATGAAACCATTGCAGGCTGCGAAATGAAAATATCGCTATAGTTAACGAGTTGACAAGTAAACGAGTTAACGAGTTAAATAGGTCTATTTATTGTCAACTCATCAACTCGTTTACTTGCCAACTTGTCAACTCGTTAACTAAAAAAAATGGCAAAGAAAGATTTCGTATCCCTGTTGTTCTGTATCTGGGCAAGTTCAAATGTTTTTTCCCAGGTTGGCGTTACAGCTTACTTCGGGAACGTTTTAGAAGTAAACACCAGTAAACAGAAAATGATAAGCGGAGGATTGAAAGTTGCTCTGAACAATACCCTTTTCGACACTTCTTTCGAATTATTCGGAATGTATAACTTGAAAGCCGCAGATTATCACCGGTTTTCTATGGGTGTGGGGGTTATGCTTGCTCCTTTTCAAGATAGAGATGCATATCGTGGAATTTCAATACCGGTACAATTGGAAGTGTTTCCATTGCAAAATTTTAGACGTTTATCTTTTGTTACGGAAGTTGCTCCTCAATGGACAACCGATTCGGAAGCTGCTTTCCGGTACTTGGTCGGCATTAGATATACGTTTTAATTGAGTTAACAAGTTGACAAGTTAATAAGTCTATTTATTGTCAACTCATCAACTCGTTTACTTGTCAACTCGTTTACTAAAAAAACATGAAACGAATATTAGAAAAAATAGTTGAATCCGTATTGACAGTCAGCGGCGCAACAACCGGCATTGTCATCCTGTTGATCGTTGTTTTCCTTTTCCGGGAAGGCGCCGGTTTCTTCCGTCATTCCGAAATTGAAACCGGGTACGCCTTGTGCGTGAACGGAGGAAATCCCATCAACCGGCTGACGCCCGAACAAATCAAGGCGATATTCGATTACGAAATAGATAACTGGAGTCTTGCCGGCGGAAACGACGA
>JAITCT010000029.1 GCA_031282925.1 Dysgonamonadaceae bacterium
ACTTGCTTCTTATATTCATCGGGGAAGTAAGACATCGTATAGGTTTGCTCTTTTTGAATCAGTTCGAGCGTATAACGGTCTGCTCGAAAAACACTCCATGTGGCGGGTTTTTTGAAAAGCACCCCAAAGCCGCCACCACTGCCTGTCATGGAATTGTAATTCTCTACTTTGCCGGCAGTAATAACCGGAAAAACTTTTCCTGCCAATGTAAATGCATTGTCACTGATATCTTCCGGGGAAATTTGTTTAAATAATCGGTCAAAATTCATCTCTTTGACATTTACATGATTTGCTGTTTTCATCTTCTATTCATTTTACTTGATATACTGTTTTCTTTGACTGCAAAATTATCGTGCATTTTAGAGATAAAATAGCTATCTTTGCCATAAAAATAATCGTAAAGGATTTTTGTGAAAATGGGCAAACAGCAAACGATGCCGAATGTTCTAAAAAACCTTGCCCGTTTACTGGGGACAGAAGTGAAGAACAGAAGGCTGGAAATCCCTGAAAAATTTGGTAAGGGCTATTGCAGCAGATTTGTTTTTAATAAACATATCCGAATGACAATCAGCGATTACGAACTGAATGAGGACTTGGTTGTTGAAAATCCCGACGTCAATACTCTTGGGAGAATGATATTTTTTAAGTTTCAAAACATTTTCCCAAAATCGGAAATGGCATCAAAAGAAAGGCATTTAATGGAAATACCTTCGGTTTTGATTGCAACCAGTCGTGTAAATACCGACGATGTTATTTCAATTCATACAAACACTGCCACTATTAACATAGAAGTAGACGCCGGTTATTTGGACGGACTGTTTGAATTGCCGAAAAAATCGCCGGTTTTGCAAAGTATCTTACAAAATACGCAGCCATTACTGTTTGAGCAAATGATTTATCCTTCTCTACAAAAAATTGTGGATGAGATTATAACAGAACAGGTTGATGAAATTTTTGAAATGTTTTTCCGTCGGATAAAGGCAGAAGAACTGATTTGTAAACTGTTAATGGAATTGGAAAAGCGGGACGAAAAACATCTTTATGCGTTAAACAATCGCGATATACAAGCCATTTATAAAGTAAAGGAGCAAATGCTCGAACATCTGGAAATCCCACCGATTATTAAGGAATTGGCCGCATGCGCCAATATGAGTCCGTCCAAACTGAAACGTTTATTCAAACAAATTTTCGGCAACAGCATTTTTAGTTATTATCAAGAGTTCCGGATGAAAGAAGCTGCCCGATTATTGAAAGAGAAAAAGCTGTCTGTTTCGGATGTGGGTTATCAATTAGGTTTTACCAACCTAAGCCATTTTTCGAGAGTCTTTACAATACACATCGGAATGAAGCCGAAGCAATATAGTCGGTCGAGATAAATTAAAATACTGATGAAAACTATAAAGAGGTTTTAGCGCAGCAGCTTCCGGTTTTCCACGTCCTGCAATACGCTCATCTGTTGGATAGCGATTTTGTTTAGCTTTATCAACCGTTCGCGTTGCGGAAATCCTTCGTTGATGAGTACGGCGTTGATGTTTTCCATGTTCGAGAGGCAAATCAGTTCGTTGATGGTGGCGTAGTCGCGGATATTGCCTTTCAGCGCGGGATTCGCCTCGCGCCATGCTGTTGCCATCATGCCGAATAGCGCCATGTTTAGCACGTCGGCTTCGCTGGCGTAGATGACCGATACCTGCTGAGGCGTCAGCTCTGCCGGAATAAGGTGTTGCTTGATGGCATCAATGTGGATGTGGTAGTTGATTTTTGCAAGTTCCCGCTTTGCCGACCAACATAAGGCTTTTTGCTCTTCTTCTTTGAGGCGCTGAAATTCTTTGACCAACAACAATTGGAATTTTGCGCTTATCCACATACCAAAATGAAATGCAATGTCTTTGTGTGCATACCTTCCGCCTACCTACCCGCCTTAGCTGTTATTTCGATTGCATTAGTTTTCTCAATCCATTGCTTTACCGACAAAACAAAATTATTGCTTCCGGCAGAATTTTTAATTGTACCGAATTCGGTATAATTAAAATCGGGATTGAACAAAATTTGCCATTCACCGGTATATTCAATCGTGTTTTTAAGGCTGAGTCATTTAATAATGATATGCTCTCCCATTTGACTGTGTGCCATATCGGTAAAAGAAATGTAGTCGAAATCGTCAATCTTGATAACGGTTATGTCGGTGCCTGTTACATTTATTTTTGCCATATCTATTTACAAATTTTTTAGGCAAAGGAGAATAAAAAAATCAATTACATACTTCAGTTCCTTTTTATTCGGCGATCGGCGCATGTCTATACTACCGTTTGCAAGCGGTGGAGAAATGCGGAAGGGGTTTCATCGGAAATGTTGCAAACTTGCATGTAATCACCTTATAATTTGCAAATTATTACTTCCCGATACAGAAATTCCGAAAAATATTCCCCAAAACCTCGTCCGTAGAAATCTCGCCGGTTATTTCACCAAGGTAGTGCATACACTCGCGTATATCCTGGGCAATGAAATCGCCCGAAAGCTGGGAGTGTAAACCTTTAATTATCCGGTTTATCGAATGAAGCGCTTTGACTAAGGCTTCGTAATGACGCAGGCTGGTTACCACAACGTCGTTTTCTCCGATTTCCGGTAAATCGGCGGCTTTCAGAAGGGCGTTTTCCAGTTTTTCGGTGTTCTTTTTGTATTTGGCGGATAAGTAGATGCGTTCGGCGGGAACCTGCGGCAAAAATTCTTCTTCGAGAATGGTCTGTTCTTCGAGGCTGATTTTGTCTATTTTATTGAAAACAATGATCAGTTTTTTGTTTTTCGTTTTAGGAACAATCTTATCGGCAATGTATTCGATTTCTTTGTTAAAATGCGTTGAATCAATCATCCAGATGACAATAGCGGCCTGGTCTATCTTCTGAAATGTCCGCTTGATGCCCAACGTTTCGATTTCATCATCGGTAGTGCGGATGCCTGCCGTATCAATAAAGCGGAAAGGCACTCCGCCGAGATTGAAAGTGTCTTCTATCGTGTCGCGGGTAGTGCCGTGGATTTCGGAAACAATGGCTCTTTCTTCGTGTAATAGAAGGTTGAGCAAGGTTGATTTGCCTGCATTCGTTTCGCCGACGATTGCGACGGGAATACCGTTTTTGATGGCATTCCCCCAACCGAACGAATGAACCAGCCGGCCAATCATTATTTTGACGTCTTCCGCCAACTGAATCAGCCGGGTTCTATCGGCAAATTCAACCTGTTCCTCGCCGAAGTCCAATTCCAACTCAATCAGGGAAACGAAATTCAACAGTTGTAAACGGAGTTGCTGCAATTCCTTACTGAAATCGCCCCGTATCTGATTCATCGCCACGCGGTGGGAGGCTTCCGAAGAAGAGGCGATTAAATCAGCAACGGCTTCGGCTTGCAATAAATCCATTTTGCCGTTCAGGAATGCGCGTTGGGTAAATTCGCCGGGAGCAGCCAGCGTACAGCCGCTGGCCAGCAAGAGTTTTAATATTTCCTGCTGGATGTAAACCGAACCGTGGCAATTGATTTCAACCGTGTCTTCACCGGTAAACGAACGGGGGGCGCGGAAAACGGCGATCATCACTCTATCCAGCATGTTCGCCCCTGAAACGATTTTTCCTAAATTCAACGTATAAGGCTTTTGTTTTTCAAGCGTTTCCGTTCGCCGTGCAGGAACAAAAATTTTACTGCAAATCCCGACTGCTTCGGCTCCGGAGATTCGAATAACGGCAATCCCGCCCTGGCCGGCAGGAGTGGAAACGGCACAAATCGTTGAATGAAGCGTTTTTTCAGTATTCATAATATCGGAGGTTATTTTATTTCCATTTCTACATATACCGGCGTGTGGTCGGAGAGGTAAATGTTGTTCCGTTTTTCAGGTACAACTGCGTATGTGTTCACGGCTATGCCGCCGGTTACAAATATGTAGTCTATGATGTTCCGCTCTTCGGCCGGGGCTTTGCCGAATCCGTGGTAAGTTCCGCTTGTTTCCGGCAGGGACGGGGCGAGCAGGCGCGTGTCAAAAAATTTACCGCCGGCAAGGACTTGCCGGATGACTTCCGATTCGGGGGAGGCATTGAAATCGCCGGTAATGATTACGGGTAATCCGCCGCTTTCCGTTTTCACGCGTTCCAGCAGCAGTTTTACGCTTTCGCGGCGGGCTGTTTCCCCTGCGTGGTCTAAGTGGGTGTTGATAAAGAAGAATCGTTTGTTGCTTTGTTTTTCCCTCAACACCGCCCAGGTAGCAATGCGTTCGCAAGCGCCGTCCCAGCCTTTTGAACCGGCAACTTCGGGCGTTTCGCTCAGCCAGAAATTCCCCGACTTCTCCGCCTCGAATTTGTCGTCCCTGTAAAAGAGAGCGCAGTATTCGCCGGCCTCTTTGCCGTCGGCGCGTCCTGCGCCGATAACGGCATATTGGGGCAAACGTTCTTTCAGGTCGCGGAGCTGATTGGCCAGTACTTCCTGCGTGCCTAACAAATCAACGGCGTATTCTTGAATCATTTTTGCGGCGGCATCTTTTCGGTTTTGCCAGTTGTTGGGGCTATCGTCGGGATTGTCGCAGCGGATGTTGAAAGTCATTACGTGCAGGGGCAGCGGTTGTTTTGAAGAGTAGTAGAACTTGTGTTCTATGCCCGACGGGACACGTATCCATGTGGTGAAAATGCCCGGTCTGTCTTCATACAACTCAATGATGCGTGCGCCGCGTTCCATTTTTCCATAGGCGTCGGCGCCGGTTACCCGCCCAAAAGCCAGGGCAATGTCGAAAATTGTTCCGATGTAATCATTGTCGTGGTCATGTCCGACAAAAACGCCCATCACGTCTTGCATATCCACAAAGGAGGCCAACATTCCCGGATTAATTTTCCCCGGGTTGATGTTTTCGCCTGCCGTGCCTATGGTGGTTTCCTTACCTGCAATATCGGCAAATTCCTGTAACGGTATGTGGAAAAACGCCAGCGCAGGCAGTGGTTTATTCGCGTTGGCCTGCGTATAACGCTTGCTTTGCTGCCGGTACCACGCAATTTGGTCGTAATGTATCCACCCGTAATAGCCGAGTTTGTCATTCCGTGCGTAGTCGTTGGAATCGAAGCAATAGAGGAGCGCTGCGGGTTTGCCGGAAATACGGCTGCGGATTTCGAGGATATAGTTGCCTGTGCCGTGAATATCTTCGGGGCCTCTTTCGCCGATGAAAAAGGGCGAGCGGCTCAGGATGTCGAACACGCTGTCCCGCGTGATGGTTTCCGC
>JAITCT010000046.1 GCA_031282925.1 Dysgonamonadaceae bacterium
GAGACAGGTATTTTGTTTGTAATTGTTTTGTAATTAGTGCCTTAAAGTTACAAACAACTTGCCTCTTTTCCAACTTTTTATCCTCCCAAATAGCTTTTTCTTACATCGAACTCAGGTTGACAAATCAATTACGAATTACAGGGGGTGCGGACGGCGTAGGGGCGCACCTGCATAATTCGTAAATTTCCCCGGATTGCTGCGCTGATGCTCCGTTCTCAATTTTCATCGCGGGGATAAATATTTCAAATATAAAGCGTTACTTTTCAAATGTTCCAAATTACAATTCAAATGTTCCGGGTTACATTTGCATTGCTCCCGGTTACATTTAAAATGTTCCGGGTTACATTTGCATTGTTCCCGGTTACATTTAAAATGTTCCGGGTTACATTTGAATTGTTCCCGATTACATTTAAAATGTTCCGCATTACATTTGCATTGTTCCCGATTACATTTAAAATGTTCCGGGTTACATTTGAATTGCTCCCGATTACATTTAAAATGTTCCGGGTTACATTTGAATTGCTCCCGGTTACATTTAAAATGTTCCGCGTTACATTTGAATTGTTCCCGATTACATTTAAAATGTTCCGCGTTACATTTGAATTGCTCCCGGTTACATTTTAAATGCAACTCGGAACATTTGAATTGCTCCCGATTACATTTTAAATGCAACTCGGAACATTTGAATTGCTCCCGATTACATTTGAATTGTAACTGGGAACATTTTAAATGTAACTGGGAACATTTGCATTGTTCCCGATTACATTTTACATTTTTAATTCTTAAAAAAGGAAGATTTATGTCGGATTGGATGCAACGTAATCACACAGCCCTGTATAATCAGGCTACACAAACCTGAACTATATGACCGTCCCCCCTCCCGTAATTCGCAATCATTCCCCCTTCCGCTGCAAAGCAAAAAACAGTATGACCCGCTCGCCGTCGCGGGTTTTATTGTTATACTCGTCAAGCAGCGTAAACCGGTAATCATTGCCGTAACGCCGGGAAAGTTTTTCAAAGCTCTCTTTCCCCGCCAAAAGGAAACCGTCCGAAGGCTGCTCTTTCTCAAAATTCCTGAAACGGTTATGCAAATAAAAATTCAAACCGTACAGATTGCTGTACTCTAATAAATTATTAGTAACAAACAGATTGTCTTCCCCGACAGGATATTTTTCCTGCAAACTTTCCGCATACGGTTTTACGCTGATTCCGTTTTTATAAGCCGGAAGAAACACCCCGTCCAAAACCAGGTTCAAAGCCAGATAAACGCCAATCACAGCATACAGGACTTTTAAATTATTTTTCCTCCCGGAATGCCTGAAAAAAACAAACAGCGAATACAGCAAAGTCAGCAACAGCAAAACATGCAGTATCGAAAAGCCTTGAAACGACTGCCATGTGCAGGCAATCGCATCCAAAGTCTGCTGCCGTTTCACGAAACAGGCGGTAAGCCATACCGGGTCTATAACCGGAAAAATCACCGTCAACAAAACGGTCAGGCTTACCATACAGGCAATGATGCAGATAAAAATATCGAAAACAAAAGAAATTGCAGGTTTCCTTTCCCGCAGATACAGGACATATTGCGCTATAAATATCGAAATAAACGGATAGGCCGGCATCAGGTAAACGCTTCTCTTGCTAACAGGGATGCAATAAAAAACAAAGATGACAATCGCCGCCACCGCCGAAAAAAGTTTGATTTTGTCCTGATGCACAAAAGAGTGCCAAAGCCATTTAATATTCGGACTTTTTTTTGAACAGTGAAGCCCGAACAGAGCAATGACCGGCAAAATCGTCCAGGGAATAAACCCCGCGGCAAGCGTTAACAAATTATACCACCAGCCTTCCCTGTGTCCCAAATCGTAATGGATATTCAAATTTTCCGAGCCTGCAAAACGCCCGAAATTCTCCGCCCACACAATATCCAGAAATTCTTTACCTCCCTCCCGGTAAGCCGCCAGATACCAGATTAACGGAAAAACCAGAGCCGCCAGCGCTACCGGAATCAATCGACCCGCTATTTTCCGGATACTGTATTTCAGGAACAAAAGGTAAATGCCGAAAACAAGCAGGGGCAAAACAATCCCGACCGGCCCTTTGGTCAACGCCGCCAATCCCATGATAACGGCAGCCCAAACCGGAAAACCGCCCAGTTTGTTCCGTTCCTCCCACCGGAACAAACGGGTTAATGCCCAAACAGTCAGAAAAGCAAGCAGCATATCCACGCGGGAAGTCATTGCCGCGCGATGCAACTCGAAAGAAGTCAGCAAAACAAGCGCCGACAAAAAAGAAACCTGTGATTTCAGGTTTTTACCGAAAAAAAGAAACGTGGTTACAATCAAACCCACAAACGCCAGGGCCGACGGAAGCCGAGCGGAAAAAGGCGTTACCTCACCGCGCGGCAAAGAAAAAACCGCCATTAACCAATGCGTTAACGGCGGTTTATAAGCAATTTCATCGGCGTATGCTTCCGGTAAAATCCACTGTTTTTTCTCCAGCATGGAAACGGCTACCGAAGCCTCGCGAGGCTCTCCCTTGGTGTAAAAGTCTCCTTTTCCGATCCACAAAACGACACTGATAAAAGTAATCAGAATCAACAATATCATCGGCTTTTCCAGGTAAAAATACTGCAATGTCGGTGTACGCATATTCTTTTGGGTTTTATTTGTTTACCTGCATCTCCATGCAGGTAATTTAATCCGGAGGATTAAATTCTGTAAATTAACATGTTGCAAAAGTACGTAAAATAAGTAATATGGCAAACGGATATACCGGATTTTTTATAAAATAAGGGACGGTTTTCGTATCTTCGTGTCTTTGTGCCTTCGTGCCTTTGTGTTTAAAAAACCGGTTAATTCTTTTTTGAGGCGCTGTTTTTTTTATTGCAATTCATCCCGTCAGGGATTAAAGCCCGGTAGAAATGATTGGCACACCGGTTGGTGCGAGGATTTTCGTATCTTCGTACCTTTGTGTTTACAAAAAATTATTTAAACACGAAGACACTAAAGCACAAAGACACGAAGAAACTGTTCATACACGGGTTTCATATCTTCGTGCCTTTGTGTTTAAAAACCGGTTAATTCTTTTTTTGAAGTGCTGTTTTTTATTGCAATCAATCCCGTCAGGGATTAAAGCTCGGTAGAAAGGATTGATTCCGCACCAACCGGGGGCATGTCAAAATCATGTTGCATCTCTACGAGATGCCGGCTGGGGAAGGGATACATTCATTTTCTACCGAACTGTGCATCTCTGCGAGATGCCGGTTTCATGTTCATCAACGTATATGCCTGAAAAAAATTAGCGCCTCAAAAAAAGAATTAACCGTAACAAACCAATCCTGTTGCACAAAATATATGGATTGGTCATACAACAAAAAAGATATTTTTACGTCTATATAAGTTAAGAAAATGCTTTGAACGAATGATAAAATTACAGCGAATCAATAAAACTTACCATAACGGAGCGCCGCTTCATGTTTTAAAGGGGATTAACCTGGAAGTCAAACCGGGGGAAATGATTTCGATTATGGGCGCTTCCGGTTCCGGCAAATCAACCTTGCTTAATATTTTAGGCATTTTGGACACCTGTGACGAGGGGAATTATTACCTGAACGGTATTTTGATAAAAGACCTGAGCGAAGCGCGTGCGGCAGAATTGCGGAATACGATGATCGGCTTTGTTTTCCAGTCCTTTAACCTGATTAATTTCAAAAATGCAATGGAAAATGTTGCCCTTCCGCTTTATTACCGGGGCACAGGCCGGAAAAAACGCAACCTGATTGCTTTGGAATATCTGGATAAAATGGGCTTGAAGGATTGGGCGGATCATTATCCTAACGAGTTGTCGGGCGGACAAAAACAGCGTGTGGCCATTGCCCGCGCCCTGATTGCCAAACCGCGAATTATCCTGGCGGACGAGCCTACCGGCGCTCTGGACAGTAAAACTTCGGAAGAAATGATTCAACTGCTCAGGGAAGTGAACAAAGAGGGTATGACGATGATTATTGTTACTCACGAACAAAGTGTTGCGGATGCGACGGATAAAATTATTCATTTAAAAGACGGTATTATTGAATTGATAATCGACAATTGATAATTCCCAACCTTCAATTTTCATACGATGTTTGATTTGGATAAATGGACTGAAATATTCGATACGATCCGGAAAAATAAACTGCGTACTTTTTTGACCGGACTCTCCATTTCATGGGGAATATTTATGTTTTGTTTCCTGCTTTGCGCCGGCAACGGACTGAAAAACGGCGTAACTTCCAATTTCGCAAGCCGTTCGGTAAACAGTTATGATTTTTGGGGACGCAGGACGTCCAAACCTTATCAGGGTTTTCCGGACAACCGCCCCATTAACCTTAATGAAAACGATTTAAGGCTGGCGAGGGAGCAGTTGCCCCAAACCGTTCATGTTTCCGGCAGGATAAGCACTGACCTTGAAGTCAGTTACAAAAGCGGCAGTACTTCCTGTTCTTTTCAGGGTGTAGAACCCGAATACATGCGCATTAACGGTATAAAAATTTCGGACGGGCAGGGACGGTTCGTCAATGACATGGACATGAAAGAAAACCGAAAGGTAGCCGTCATTAACCGGCGGGCAAAAGACGTTTTGTTCCGGGACAGCGCGGCAGTCGGCAAACAGGTGATTGCAGGCGGGTTAGGCTATACGGTAATCGGCGTTTTTACGGAAGATTCCTGGGGTAACGATGCCAAAGCCTACATTCCGTTTTCAACGGCTATGCTGCTGTACAACAAAGGAAGGGATATCGGGAGTATCCACTTTACGGTCAACGGCCTTGAAACAAAAGAAAAAAACGAGGTTTTTAAAGAACAGTTAAGGAAAAAACTGGCCGGATTGCATGTTTTTGACCTTGAAGACGAACGTTCGGTTGGTATATGGAGCAGATTGGAAGATTACCTGCAAACTCAAGGTATTTTTAACGGTATTTCGGCCTTTATTTGGATTATAGGAATCGGAACTTTGATTGCGGGCGTTATCAGTATCGGTAATATCATGCTGATAACCGTCAGGGAACGGACGCGGGAATTTGGTATCCGGAAAGCCATCGGCGCCAAACCTTCGTCCATCATGGGGAGTATTCTGATGGAATCGGTGTTGATGACTTCCGTTTTCGGTTATGCCGGTATGTTTTTGGGCGTAGGCACAGGAGAATTGATAAATTCAATCTTGCTGAATTTGCCTCCCGAAGCCCAAGAGGTATCGCATATATTTCAAAATCCGACGATTGAAGTCAATATAGCCGTTGGCGCAATGCTGATTTTAATTGTGTCGGGCGTTTTGGCGGGGGCTTATCCGGCCTGGAAAGCGTCGCGGATTTCGCCGGTGATTGCGATGAAAGAGGAGTGAGGGAATTGTAAATTACGAATTGCGAAAATTATCAATTGTCAAATATAATGTTCGATTTGGACAGGTTTCAGGAAATATGGCAGACCATTATCCGGAATAAAGTAAGGAGTTTTCTTACGGGTTTCGGGGTGTTTTGGGGCATTTTCATGCTGGTCATCATGATGGGCGCGGGACACGGACTGGAAAGAGGCATGTTGAAAGGAATCGACGGTTTCGCAACCAATTCCTGCTTCATGGGCTCCGCTACGACAAGTTTGCCTTACAAAGGGTTTCAAAAAGGGCGGCGATGGAATATTCATAACCGGGATTTGGATATCCTTTTGCAATCGGTTCCGGAAATCGAATGCCTTTCACCGATGTTGTGGGGACAGCGTTCAACTAATAATGTGGTTTATAAAGACAATTCGGGTTCATACAACATACGGGGTTTACACTCCAATTACGTTGAAATCGAGCAGCAACGGATGGAATACGGGCGTTTTATCAATGAAATTGATATTGTCTGGGCGCGGAAAGTGTGTGTTATCGGAACATCCGTATATGAAGAACTGTTCCCGACCAAAAGCAATCCTTTGGGGCAATATATCCGGGTGAGCGGAATTTATTATCAGGTAATCGGCGTCTCATCGGGCGTTTCCGACGTCGCTATCGGGGGCAGGTCGGAAGAATCGGTTGTTATCCCGTTTACGACCATGCAACAGGTCGGCAACCAGGGAGATGCTATCCACATGCTGGCGGCAAGCACATTGCCGAGTGTATCGGTAAAAGCGGTGCAGGAAAAAATGGAAGCAATTCTGAAAGCCCATAACAGTATTTCCCCCGATGACAAACAGGCTGTTTGGGGATTTAACCTGCAAGAACAGTTTAACATGTTCAAATATCTGTTCCTGGGCATTTCGATTGTGATTTGGATTGTCGGTTCGGGAACATTAATTGCCGGTATTGTAGGCGTTAGCAATATTTTAACGGTTACTGTTAAGGAACGCACCAAAGAAATCGGTATCCGCCGGGCTTTGGGCGCCAAACCGCGAACAATTATGGGGCAAATCATTTGGGAAGGATTGGTCTTAACGTCGATTTCCGGCTTGCTGGGATTATGTTTCGGCGTACTGTGCCTGCATTTGGCCGATGTCTATTGGCTGCAGGAAGCGGAAGGCGTGTTCCTGTCCGATCCGATGATATCTTTCGGAGCAGCCGTAGCTTCGGTAATCATACTGTTGACTTTCGGTTTGATTGCCGGTTCGCTCCCGGCAAAACGGGCTTTGCAAATCAAAGCAATAGAAGCAATCAGGGAAGAGTAAGTCAATTACAAATTACGGAAATTATCAATTATCAATTATTTACGTATGAAAAAGATTAGAGGAATCATTTTACTTGTCATTTTGGGTTTGGTTGTGATTTGGACGTTTGTTGTTCTTTGGAATAAATCACGTCCGAAAGCAGATGTTTATGAGATAGTTACTCCTGCAACGGGAACGATTGAAAATAAAACGGTCGCTACGGGAAAAGTCGAACCGAGGGATGAAATTCTGATTAAGCCGCAAATATCGGGCATCATTTCGGAAGTAATGAAAGAAGCCGGAGAAAAAGTAACTGTCGGGGAAGTTATTGCAACAGTAAAGGTGATCCCTGAAATGGGACAACTGAATTCGGCGGAATCCCGCCTGAAAGTTGCGGACATCAATTTGCGGCAAGTCCAAACCGAATATGAACGCCAGGAACGTTTATATCTTAACAAGGTCATTTCGAAAGAAGAATTTGACGCTTCCGACGCCGCTTTCCGGAAAGCGAAAGAAGAAGAGGCAAATGCGCAGGACGCCTTGGATATTGTACGCGAAGGCGTTGCAAAGAAATACGCCAATTTAAGCAATACCCAAATCCGCTCAACCATTTCGGGTATGATTCTGGACGTTCCCGTCAAAGCCGGAAACTCCGTTATTCAGGCGAATACCTTTAACGATGGAACAACCATTGCATCGGTCGCCAACATGAATGACTTGATTTTCAAGGGAAAAATTGATGAAACCGAAGTCGGGAAAATCAAAGAAGGGATGCCGATTGTATTGACCGTAGGAACGCTGAGCAACGATAAATTCGACGCCCGCCTGGAATACATTTCCCCGAAAGGAGTGGAAGAAAACGGAGCTGTGTTGTTTGAAATCAAAGCGGCGGTGAAAGTACCCGACACGGTTTTCATCAGGGCAGGATACAGTGCGAATGCCGAAATTGTCCTGGCGCGCGCCACCGATGTACTGACCATTCCCGAAAGTTCCGTTGAATTCAGCAATGACTCGGCTTTCGTTTACAAAGTAAAGGACGAAAAACCCAAACAGGTATTTGAAAAAAGCCCTGTCAAAACAGGCATTTCCGACGGCGTCAAAGTCGAAATAAAAGAAGGTTTGACGGCCGGCGACAAAATCCGTGGAAATAAGATTGATAATAAAACAAAAGATAAAAATAAAAAATAATGCCTGTGAAAGCGATTAAAAGACAGATTATTATGTTCTTTTTGATGAACCTTTGTACGGCGCATCTTTCGGCACAGCCGAAACAATGGACACTGGAAGATTGTATCCTGCATGCCGTTGAGCATAACATAACAATCAAAAAAATGAATATTCAGAAAAACGTAGCTGAGGTCAATTTAAATACGGCGCAAATGAGCCGTTTACCGGATTTAAGCGCAGGTATTGGGCAAACCTGGAATTTTGGACGAACGGAAGTTTCAAATGGTCTGTATGAGAATGTAAATCAATCAAGCAGTAGTTTTTCCATAGGAAGTTCCGTGCCGATTTTTACAGGTTTTCGTATTCCGAACGAGATTGAGAGAACACAATTAGAATTGCAAGCCGCTACGGAAAATTTGGAAAAAGCCAAAGAAGATTTATCTTTGAATATCGCCTCTTTGTTTTTGCAGGTGATGTTCAATAAAGAACTTGTGAAAATAAACAAAAGTCAGATGGAATTAAGCGAATCACAGGTTCAGCGAACGGAAATTCTGGTGGATGCAGGGAAAGTTCCCTCGTCGCAGTTGTATGATATAAAAGCCCAGGTTGCAAACGATAAAGTCTCGGTCATACAGGCCGAAAACAATTTGAACTTGGCATTGTTGGATTTAAGGCAAAGTCTGGAATTGGAAAGAAATACCGAATTTGATATTTTTGTTCCCGAAACAAATGACGTCGTCGCAGAAAATATGAGTAGCGTTCAACCTGTAAATGTAATTTTTGACAATGCTTTGCAGTTAAAACCGGTTGTCAGAGCGCAACAATATATGGTTGAGAGTGCCGGAAAAGCGCTTAATATTGCTCAATCAGGCTATTATCCAACACTGAGTCTTAGATTCGGATATAATACGAATTACTTCAGTAAAGATATCCGTCCATTTTCAAAACAATTTAAAGATAATGCACAAGAATACATCGGATTGGATTTAAGTATTCCAATCTTCAATCGTTTTTCGGTTCGGAATCAAGTTCGCACAGCCCGTTTTAATATAGAAAATCAGCAATTGACCTTAGAAAGCGTGAAAAAAGATTTGTACAAAGAAATTCAGACCGCCTGCCTGAATGCCATATCCTCACAGGAAAAATACAAAGCCTCGCAGGAAGCAGTCGCATCAAACACCGAATCATTCAAATACGCACAAGAGCGGTATGAAATCGGCAAATCTTCGGTATTTGAATTTAACGAGGCAAAAAACAAACTGTTGCGCAGTCAGTTAGAAGAAGCGCAAGCGAAATACGATTACATTTTTCGAGCGAAGATATTGGACTTTTATAACGGAGTTCCGATAAAAATGTAAAAAAATCAGGCATACAGATAAAAAAACTATCCAAAAAGTTGTGAGAGTAAAAAAAAAGATGTACCTTCGCACCGCAATTGAAGAATGGTGTGGTAGTTCAGCTGGTTAGAATACATGCCTGTCACGCATGGGGTCGCGGGTTCGAGTCCCGTCCATACCGCCAATAAAGCCGCATAAATCAGCGGCTTTTCTTTGTTTATGAGGGTTTACATTAATGATTAATTAGACACAATTAGACAAAAAAAGGCACAGTTAGACTGTTTTTTCGTACAAATTTTAAAAAAGTACGAAAATTTGTACGAAGAATTAAAGTATTTATC
>JAITCT010000066.1 GCA_031282925.1 Dysgonamonadaceae bacterium
CTTATAGAATAATGCTCCGGTCGCAGCCCGTCCGTTTCCGGTATCAGGTTAATCTTCCGGTGGCGGGAATGCTGTTTGCTCCGCAATACGGACAGTCTTATTACTTTTTGAGCGACAACGAAAATACATTTTTTGCATCCTCGTTTCATAATCATTTGACATTCAAAAATATCCTGTCCGTCGAACTGCCGTTGAATTGGGCTACGTTTCGTGCAACATATGTCAATTCGTTTTACCAGACGAAAATCAACAATTTGCTTACGCAATGCTATTCAAATACCTTTTACCTGGGTATTTCCAGGAATTTTTATACCGTTAAGGCCGGCAAAAGAGATAATAAGAACCATTCAGCTGTTTTCAAATAAATCAAATGATGACTCCCGCCGTTCACCGTTACATAGCGCTGGCATTTAGCCTGTTGCCGTTTGCCTCCTGCATAGAACCTATCGAAGAATATTCCAATACTCCGCGCGGCAATTTCGAAGCGCTGTGGACGATTATGGACGAACAGTACTGTTTTTTTGAATACAAGGGAGTTGACTGGGATAAAATTCACTCGGAATATGTTCAAAAAATCAAAAACGATATGAATCGGGAGGCCTTATTCGCGCTTTTGAATCAAATGCTTCAGGAATTAAAAGACGGGCATGTCAATTTATACACGCCGTTTGACATGGGGCGTTACTGGAACTGGTTTGAAGATTATCCCGACAATTTTGACGCAGACCTTTTGGAAAACAATTATTTAAGGCCGGATTATGCGATTGCCGGAAGTTTCAGGTATAAAATTTCGGACGATAATGTTGGTTATGTGTATTACGGCAGTTTTGCAAATACCGTTGGAGACGCCAATCTGGATTATATCATCAATAAAATGAAAGATTGCGACGGGATTATTTTCGACGTCAGGAACAATGGTGGCGGAACGCTGACCAATGTTGATAAACTTGTGTCCCGTTTTTTGGAGAAGACAACTTTAACGGGTTACTATCAATACAAAACGGGGAAAAAGCATAATGATTTTTCCGAATTGAAAGCAAAATATATTGAACCGTCCCCTCGGTTACGCTATCAAAAAACGGTTATTGTGCTGACGAACAGGAAATGTTTCAGCGCCGCCAATGAGTTTGTGAATGCCATGCGATATTGTCCGAACGTCCGGATTCTGGGCGACCGCACGGGTGGCGGCGGCGGTTTGCCGCTATCGTCCGAACTGCCCAACGGCTGGTTGGTACGGTTTTCGGCTTGCCCGAATTTTGATGCGGACAAACAGCATATCGAATTCGGCATCGACCCCGATATCCGTATAGACTTGCTGCCTTCCGATGTGGCGAAAGGGGAGGATACGTTGATTGAGGCGGCGAAGGACTTGCTGAAAAAACAGTAGATGGGAAAGCAATCAGGAGAATTGATAATTGACAAATGGCGTTGTTGCAACGATAAAAAAAGGGTTTATTGACTGTCTTTGTATTTCATAAATAAAGAAATGGATATGAATACCCCGTCAATAAACCCGCCCAAAAGCAGATATAAAGTTCGAAACCGGCAGGCGTATAACACAAGTTTGAGCAAACAAGGAGTGGTCATCCCCCGTGTCCGGGAAGCAAGCCGTTGGCGAACTCTGGTATCCTCAAGGCATTCTTGCTGCCTTTTAATCAGGCTTAACTGCCGCCTTCCTTACCTTCAGAGTGCAGGGTTTTTAAAGAGTCTGTTCCGGCTCGCGGGAAAGGAAAGTTTACCCGTTCCGGATTATACGACGCTGTGCCGCCGTCAAAAACCCTTCCGGTGGAGACAGGCCGGCGTCTGCAGCGCGGGGAGAATCCGGAGGTTGGTACAGACTCCACCGGCCTGAAGGTTTGCGGGGAAGGGGAGTGGAAAGTACGCCGGCATGGCCGGAGCAGACGTCACACATGGCGTAAACTGCACGTGTGCGTGGATTTGGCCGCGCAGGAGATTCTCACGGTTGCGCTCACGGGCAACCGTGAAGATGATGCCGCGGCGGGTAGCCGGATGCTGCAGGGTCATACTCACCGGATTAAAAGTTTTAAGGGAGACGGAGCGTAACAGGTTTGGCTTCAGAGATATTTCAGGCGGTGATGTACAGCAGGTTATCCCGCCTCCGAAGAACGCCGCTGTCCGGTTGCCCAAAAAGGAAGCCCCCTGCTCGCTCACCTGATTCAACGCAATGAGGCGGTCAGGTATATACAGCTGTGCGGATAAAATGTTTTAATTCTGCCATAATTTTTTAAGTAACTTTTCATAATTAAGCAGCATTATGCGCGCAGTTAAATTTCACCTTTTTCCCGATTGCCGCCAACGCCCTGTTCGTTGCATAGAGGAGCGTGTCAGCGCCGGTATGGTCCTGTGGCCCGAGCCATTTCCCTTTCATTACTCTCCAGAGGGTTTCGACAATGTTCAAATGAGGGGAACAAGGAAGGATGTAGAAGAGAAAGAGTCCCCGTTTTTCCCGGACAGGACGCATCTGTCGGATTTTAGCATTTCTATGCACGACGGCATTGTCGAGCACAGCAAATGTTTTTTTGCCGGTTCCAAAGGAGAACCGTTCGGGGAAGCCGACGACTTTCCGGGCATCAGTGGATTCTCTTGTGCAGAAACCTTCAAAATGGTTGTCCCGGTTAATCATACCGAAGATGTTGAGCCTTTTGGCTCTTTCCGAAGCAATATGGACGTTTTCTCCCCGGAACTGCCGGCCATAAGGGAGGTAGCCTTCGGTACGGACATGCGATTCATCGCCATGGAAAAGATTAATTTCTCCTTTGCTGTAAAGCGTTTCAGGTTCCTGCAACTTCCGGGTCTTATACCGGCAGAGTTGCGGCGAGGGTACACCCCCGGACGTGTTCTTATACGTCCAAATCTTGCGCCGGGGCGGATAAAAAACGTCCGAATGTCAATTCGCCCGCCTCTTTGCCGGAGGATTGCCGCCAGGCTTCCCCGGCTGCACGGACACTTTGCCGACCCGATTCGATGGCTTTGCCAACCGCATCCCCGTCCGAACAGTCCATGACGGGCTTCCGC
Source organism: Dysgonamonadaceae bacterium (assembly GCA_031282925.1). Taxonomy (GTDB): domain Bacteria; phylum Bacteroidota; class Bacteroidia; order Bacteroidales; family Azobacteroidaceae; genus Azobacteroides. The sequence continues at coordinate 3,037 of JAITCT010000066.1, forward strand.
CCCTGTTCCGGACGAGTGTGTAAGCCTTTGATTCCTTCTGCTTCGAACCGCTTCAGCCAGCCATTGACACTTTGGGCAGTCATTTCCGTCTGCTCTCCCGCATGGGCGGAACACAGACCTTCCGACTTGAGCAATACAGCACGACAACCGCATGCGGAAACTGTGGCTTTCCCCATTGCGGTAGCCAAAAGCGAGTTCCTCCAGAGCCGATTCGGTCAACGATAATATCCTGATTTTCATTCGCAATTACATTTTGTTTGCTGCGAATATACGACAGTTTTAGTATATGTGAAATAATTATGAACATATACTTATTGAAAATTTCAATATTTTGTTTGCTAAATCCTCGACATATTTTTGTACCTCAAAAGCATGTCCACTTGATTGTAAAATGTTTCGACCTAATATAAATTGTTGATTTTTATCAATGTCTTGTACATTCATTCGGAGAAGCCTATGAATAGCTGGGTTTTGTTTGTTCCAATCGCATGATTTTAAATCTCTTATTATAAGGCTAATATCTGAACCGTCAATAATGTATTGGTTATCCTTAACTACACTTTCGTCATAAGGCAATGATAAAGAATATGCCAATTGCCCTTGATTGAAAAAGAAATCACCAATTAATGATGTGTGTTCCCAACTGGTTTGAGTTCCACCAGAGAGATTATATACAGTCGTCCTAACCCGTTTAAAAAATTCTTCAATGGATAAAAACTTTTCATCTATATGTTTTAATATAGCACCGGTATATATACTATGATTATCAATTCCTGCATCCTTTGATTTTTCACCCGGAGATGTTGAAAATGCAATCAGAGTTCCTTTGGGTGCAAATATTGGAGCTAATTCGTTTGAAGAAAAACCTCTACTGCCTACATTAAAGGGGTTGTCCCGACAAGCATCCAATATGATTATATTTACCTGATTATTGGCTTCTTTCAGGATGTTTATTACATCATTCAATGAGATAGAATGATATTTCCAGTTGAACTTGTCCGGGACATCAAAAGGGCAGTCAATAGCGGCTAAGTAATTTTCAGAATCAATTTGGAAGGCATGACCAGCAAAAAAGAAGATTCCTACATCGTAAGCTGTTAACGCATTTGAAAATTCGGTCAAGGTTGATGCGGCATCAGAAATATTACAATCATTTTTCAATATCACATCATATCCTAAAAGAACAAATTTTTCGGCAACAGATTTTGCATCATTCACAGCGTTAATGAGATTCTGACTATTACGATAACTATTATTTCCTATAATTAAAGCGAGTGTCTTCATGGTAATATTGCAGCTATACCAAACCAAGTTTTTCAAATAACACTCTATTTGTATCTTTGGAGTTCTTCAAAACTTTATCAAAACTCATAATTTCAATGTACATGTTGTAATTATCATTGAAAAAGAAATAACCATCTCCGTCCGGCAAGAGTTTAAATCCGGCATCAGTTGCATAAAATTTCAGCTTTTTGGTCAAGTCACATACAATATAAGCATATATCGGCGTATTGTTTCTTAAATCAAATTCTCTATCATATTTATCCTTTGTTTCGCTGTTTATAATTTCTCTTGCATATTTATTGATTTGTAAGATGGGTTTTCGTCATCTGTATAATCATCTCTCATCGGTCGCTTAAATTCGACTAATACAATAGAATCATACGGTTTTTCATTGTTTGCGAAAACAAATGGCTTATTAAAGATTATAATATCAGGTCTATCTTGCGATTCGGAATCTATTGGTTCAATCTTTTTGAATTTTTTATCCGAAGCCAGATATTTATGGTATGACAATTTTTCATCCAGCATCCACAAATTATGGTCTTCAAAACCAATTTTGTCAGATAAAGTTTGCAATGGAAAAACCAAACTGTGTATTGCTTTTTCAGTCGCTTTTTTCTTTAGCAATTTATCGAAAAGGTCTATGACTAATTTTCTGTGTATTACATATTCGGAAAGTTTGGAGTTGCCGACTTCTATTATTTTTGTGTAAAGTTCTTTATGTTTTTCATTGAAATCATCCATGTATTCTTCGCTTTCAATAAATTTTAGAACTCTATTTGCCTCTTTCTTGACTTCTAACTCTAATTCCTGTTGGATTTTAAATACCTCAATTTCCATTTTGTCTTTTGTCAGAGTTGAAGGTATCTTTTTTAATTTATCTGATTTATATTTAATAAGTTACCTGTATCTTGGATGTTCTCCGACAAATTTTTTGACTTTTTTCAATCTTATTTCCGATAAATTGTTAATCTGTTCTTGATATTCCGTTTGCAAAAAATCTGTTACGGCTTTTCTTAATTCTTCCTGTGTTGTTTTATTTGGAAAATCAATATCTCCCTTGCTGAAATTTATAGCCGTGCGTTCTTCATTTACATTTTCATCAAGAAAACTTCCCTCCACATATATGGCGATTGAATATTTTTCATTAGTGTCATTTGTGAGAAAATTATCAAATTCCGGTATGTCTATAGAAATTTTATCGTTCTCAACTTCACGATTATTTGCGCAATAATGAATTTTATTCCAACCAGGGCATATAACGACACGCCGGCGTCCGCAAGATTATTAAAGGCGTCTCCGGTAATGGCAACACTGCGGGTTATATGCCCTATAACAAACTTTACGGCAAACAAAACGATATTGCATATCATTCCGAATAAACCTGCCTTCGAAGTATCCCGATTTCTTCGATTGTTTGCTCCCTTATCCATCAAGTTTGTTTTTATTTTACATCCGTTTTTCGAAAAATGTAAAGTCCGATCATGCACGGAACAATGATATAAAACAGGCTAACTGCCGTTGCAGTCGTATAAAACGACAAACCGTTGGACTGATTAAGCGCCATAATGTAATATTGCGGAAAGCCTT
>JAITCT010000085.1 GCA_031282925.1 Dysgonamonadaceae bacterium
TACGTAATTCGTAATTAAATTTTCACTATATTTGCGCCCGATTCAAATTGAAAATAACAATGAAAGAACTAAAAAGAGTTGTTGCAATCCACGACATTTCCGGTTTCGGAAAATGTTCATTGACCGTTGCCCTGCCGGTTATTTCAGCCGCAGGAATTGAAACTGCCGTATTGCCTGCGGCGGTTTTATCTACCCACACCGGCGGATTTACCGGTTTTACCTACCGCGATCTGACGGAAGACATTCAACCGATTGCCGATCACTGGAAATCTTTAGGTATCGGATTTGACGCTATTTACACGGGATTTTTAGGCTCGTTTGAACAGTTGGACTTAATAAGCCGCTTCTTTGATACATTCAAAACTTCCGGCAACCTCATTTTGGTTGATCCCGTCATGGCGGATAACGGGGAATTATATAAAATCTTCACGCCGGAATTTGCCGCCGGAATGAGCCGCCTGTGCAGGAAAGCGGATATGATTGTGCCTAACCTGACGGAAGCAGCCCTGCTGTTAGGCGAATCCTGCAAGCCCGGCCCGTATGACGAAAAATACATTTCCGAATTACTCAAAAAATTAAGTGCGCTGGGTCCCAAACAGGTAGTGCTGACGGGCGTATTCTTCAATGAAAAAGAATTAGGCGCTGCCGCTTACGACGCCGAAACAGGGGAAATAACCTGTTCATTTGAAAATCGGGTGCCGGGTTATTATCACGGCACGGGCGACGTCTTCGGTTCCGCGCTTTTGGCTGCGGTGATGAACGGTTTCCCGCTGAGCGAAGCGACCGGAATTGCAGTTCGTTTCACTGCTTCCGCTATCCGGAAAACGGCGGCTGCCGGTACGGATATCCGTTTCGGAGTTAATTTTGAGCAGTCTATCCCTGAGTTTTTGAAGGATTTGGGAATTATTCCGGACATAATGCAAACGGCCGCTGATAGCAATATGTAACCCGGCAGTACCTTAAAAAGAATTAAGCCTGAAAGATTGTTTCAATAAAAAAATTCGTACCTTTGCGCTCCTAACAGCAAAGTTTTATTCAAGTGGCAGAAACAAAATATATCTTCGTTACCGGCGGCGTCGTTTCTTCCTTAGGCAAAGGAATCGTAGCGGCGTCGTTAGGTAAACTTCTCCAAGCGCGGGGATACCGGGTTACTATCCAAAAATTTGATCCTTATATTAATATTGATCCCGGAACGCTGAATCCTTATGAACACGGCGAATGTTATGTAACTGTCGACGGCAGGGAAACCGACCTCGACCTCGGCCATTACGAACGTTTCCTCAATATTACGACTACCAGAGTAAATAATGTTACTACCGGGCGGATATACCAAAATGTGATAGACCGCGAACGAAAAGGCGATTTTCTCGGAAAAACCGTGCAGGTGGTACCGCATATCACCGATGAAATCAAACGCAACGTCAGGATTTTGGGAAATACCGGCGAATACGATTTTGTTATTACCGAAATCGGCGGAACGGTGGGCGATATCGAATCTTTACCTTATATAGAAAGCGTCCGCCAGCTGCGTTGGGAATTGGGGAAAAACTGCCTGTGCGTACATTTGACTTACGTGCCTTACATTGCTGCGGCAAAGGAAGTGAAAACCAAACCTACGCAACATTCGGTCAAAGTATTGCAGGAGCAGGGCGTTCAGCCCAATTTACTGGTGCTGCGGACAGAAAAGAAATTACCGGAAAATATATGCCATAAAGTTGCTTTGTTTTGCAATGTGGACGAAGACGCCGTCATTCAATCGTATGACGTTCCGAGTATTTACGAAGTCCCGCCGGTTTTGGCGCAACAGAACATGGACGAAATTGTACTCAAAAAAATGGGCGTAACGAATGAAAAACCGTTGAAACTGGATGCATGGACAGGCTTCCTCAACAATATGAGAACAGCCGGGAAAACGGTTACCATCGGTTTGGTGGGAAAATACGTCGAACTTCCCGACGCCTATAAGTCCATTACCGAATCCCTGTTGCAGGCGGCTACTTACCACCACCGGAAATTAAACCTGGAACTGATTCATTCCGAAAAAATCACCGAAAATAATGTCGAAGAGTTGCTTTGCGGTTTGGATGGTATTCTGGTTGCTCCGGGTTTTGGTCAACGGGGTATCGAAGGCAAATTTACCGCCCTCAAATATGCCCGCGAACACGACAAGCCGACTTTCGGCGTGTGCCTGGGAATGCAATGTATGGTCATCGAATTTGCCCGGAATGTGGTGGGGTTAAAAAATGCCAATTCTACCGAAATGGACATTTCTTCTCCTTATAAAGTGATTGACATCATGGAAGAACAAAAAAACCTGGCCGTCATGGGCGGGTCTATGCGTCTCGGCGCTTACAGTTGCCGGCTGGATAAAAATTCAAAAGCGTATCAGGCTTATAACAGTGAACTTGTCGTTGAACGCCATCGGCACCGTTATGAGTTTAATAATAAATTCAAGGCGCAATTTGAGGAAAAGGGAATGAAATGCTCCGGGATCAATCCGGAAACGGGGCTGGTGGAAGTCGTGGAAGTATCCGCTTTGAAATGGTATATCGGCACACAGTATCATCCGGAATATAATTCCACGGTCTTGAAGCCCAATCCTTTATTTATGAGTTTTATCGGGGCGGCGATTGGGAATTGATAATTGAAAATTGAGAAAATAATAAATTAATGTATCCGGGACCCGCAGGGTTCAAATGTTGATAAAATTTATGGATAAAAATGCGATTTGGGGATTTATATTGATTTTCCTTGTAGTTATTGGTTTTTCTTATTTGAATCGTCCTTCCAAAGGGCAGATAGAGGCGCAACAGAGGTATTTGGATTCGATGGCGATTGTGGAGCGGCAAACGGCCGCACAACCGGCGCTTGCCGCCGAATCGCCGGATACCAGCAATTTGTCCGATTCCGCTGTGGCGGAGCGTTTAGCGGCGCTTTACGGTGATTTTTCCTTTGCGGCGCAGGGCGAAGAAACGTTTATCACTTTGGAAAACGAATTGCTTATGCTTCGGTTGTCGTCGAAAGGCGGGCGCGTTTATTCGGCAGGGTTGAAACAATATACCAATTACGAAGATAAGCCTTTAATGCTCTTTGATAAAGACGAATCTTATTTTTCGGCGACTTTGATTACTGCCAATAACCGAATCGTCAATACGGGCGATTTATATTTCGAGACCATAGAACAAAGCCCGCTGTCAACGACTTTCCGGCTGAAAACCGGCGACGACGCTTGGCTGGATTTTGTTTATAACCTGCATCCCGACGATTATATGGTTGATTTTAATATCGTTCCGCATAATTTGCTCAATCATGTTTCTTCCCAAACCGGTTCGTTAGACCTTACATGGAAACAGAAAATCCGTCAGCAGGAAAAAGGCCGGAAATTTGAAGAACGCTATGCGCAGTTGTTTTACAAGTATTTGAGCGACGATGTGGAACACCTGAAGGAAACAAAAGACGATTCCAAAGCGGTCCCGAACAAATTGAAATGGATAGGATACAAAGACCAGTATTTCTCGTCGGCCTTGATTGCCAAAGAAAGTTTCGGCGCCGGCCAGCTGGATTCCAAATATTTCAAAAACGGCGAATATCTGAAAGACTATTCCACATCAACAAGCGTGGATTTCGACATCCGGTCGGACAAACCCGTTGAATTGAGCTATTTTTTCGGGCCGAACGATTACAATTTGTTGAAAAGTTACGATAAAACCAAATTTGAAGGGCAGGATCTTCAACTGGAAAAGTTGGTTTATTTGGGATGGAGCTTGTTCCGGTCAATCAATAAATGGATTATCATACCTGTTTTCGACTGGCTGGTCGGCAGCATTGCCGGCGTAGGTTTGGCTATCCTTGTGCTGACTTTGATTGTTAAAATAGTGTTATTCCCGCTGGTTTACAAATCCTTAATGTCGTCGGCCAAAATGCGGGTAATGAAGCCGCAAATCGAAGCGATAACTGCCAAACATCCGGGACAGGGAAATGCAATGGTGCGGCAACAAAAAACCATGGAACTCTACCGGCAAGTCGGCATCAACCCGATGAGCGGCTGTGTGCCGATGCTCATTCAAATGCCTATTCTTTTGGCGCTGTTCTGGTTCTTCCCCTCGGCCATCGAACTGAGGCATCAAAGCTTCCTTTGGGCAAAAGACTTGGCTACTTACGATGCAATCATTCAATGGAATACCTATATCCCGTTTATTTCCGACTCTTTCGGAAACCACATTAGCCTTTTCTGCCTGTTGATGACCGTCGTCAATGTTATTTACACGAAATATAATATGGATCAGGCCAATACGGGACAGGAACAGATGCCGGGCATGAAAGTGATGATGTACATTATGCCGGTTTTCATGATGTTTTTCCTCAATTCGTATTCATCCGGCTTGAACTATTATTATTTCATTTCTACTTTGATTACGATTCTTCAAACAATCGCTTTCCGTTATTTCCTGAACGAAAATGCTTTGCTGGCAAAACTGGAAGCCAACAAAAAAAATCCTCCGAAAAAGAAATCCGGTTTTATGGCTCGCCTGGAAGAAGCGCAACGGAAACAACAGGCCATGCTTCGGGAACAACAAAAAAAGCAGGGGAAACGGAGGTAAGAATAATATGCACAACCTGATTGATAGATATAAACAGATAAGGAAAAGGAATAATATTAGCAAAGATTACCGATCGAAATATGCTTTTGTCGGATATTGCAGATATTTTACAGGCTAATCCGGAAGAACTGCTTACGCTTTGGCTTGCCGACCAAATAACAGCCGTAGTTGCTGATGAAAAAGAAATTGCAAATAAAGTGTTGGATGCAGTAAAAGGAAACATCAAATAATTATGTCGTCAAAATTTTTCACAAACGAGAACGAAAATACCTTACTCAACAAGATTAAGGGTGTTTTTGAGCATAAAAACATTTAAATAGTTATGCCCGAACAACAAGTCATAGAATACAAATCCATTTGGGACGACAAGTACCTGAAATGGATATGCGGCTTTGCCAATGCGCAGGGCGGTACGCTTGTTATAGGCAAAGACGATGAGGGTAATATCGTTGGTGTAAAAAACTCTAAAAGACTGTTGGAAGA
>JAITCT010000118.1 GCA_031282925.1 Dysgonamonadaceae bacterium
AGGAGTTACACACAATTATATATCGAAACAAATTTAGTTCGCTACCGTCTTCAAATTTGAATCCTAAATTTGCCAAACTGTTAAATTTTTACGCAAATTACAGAGATGATATAAATGACTGCAAAACTGCACTTTATAAATTGAAAAAAGAATATGATAAGCATCCTACACGAAAGTTGCGAAGAAAGAGTGTTAATAATTAAAGTTCAAAATATTATATCCTGACAACAAAGCGCGGTTTTACTGCTTGCAGGCATTTATTTCGTGCTCAATTTGAAGGAGGATGAAAACGGGATGCGCCGGATTGCGGCACACTCTGTTTTATACTTTGTGTGATATGGATTTGTGTATCGGCGAGTTGCGCACAGACTTCAAATCCCGCCGGAACAGAACAAAAAGATAAATACAAATCAATACTGTCCTGAACGCCAGGCGCAGTCCCAAATGTTCGACAGGCGTAAAGACGGCTATGCAGTACAAAGCCATAGCCAGCCCGGTGTACAGAAACAGGGTTTTCAAATCGTAACGGACGGGATAATATTTTTGCCCGATAAAATACGAAAGGAGCATCATGAACAGGTTACCGGCAAACGACGCCCATGCGCAGGCCATATAACTGTATCCCGGTATAAAAATAAGGTTCAATGCAATAATCACAACAAAACCGGCGCAGGAAAAAATACTTCCCCACCAGGTTTTATCCGTTAACTTGTACCACACGGAAAGATTGTAGTAAACGGCAAAAAACAATTCGCCCATCAACACAATGGGGACGACGGGCAGGGCTACAAAGTAGCGGGGCGGGACAAAAATATGCTTGATGAGGTCGATATAAAACGTTACGCCCAGAAAAACCAGCAGGCCGATGGCAACGAAATATTTCATCACTGTGGAATAGGATTGTTTGGCGTCCGTTTCCTTCCCTTTTTCAAAAATGAACGGGTCGAAAGCGTAACGGAATGCTTGCGTAAAAACAACCATGACGACTGCAATCTTGAAACAGGCACCGTAAAGGCCTAATTGCCTCATCGCTTCCCCGGGATCGGGATATACGGCGGGGAAAATGATTTTGTCTATCACCTGGTTGCTCATTCCGGCTATGCCCATCAGCATCAACGGGAAACAATAATTCAACATTTTCCGGGCCAACTGTTTGTCGAACGCAAACCGGAATTTGGGCAATTGCAGCAGCAGGCCAAGTGTTTGGATACCTGTCGCTATGATATTGGATACCAATACATAACCCACACAATAGTTTTCGTTCCAAAACCATCGGATTAAATCGGGATTGTGCCGGTTTATCCGGGGACAAACCACTAAGAAGAATGTACAAAGCAAAATATACAGGGATGCCTGAAGCGCCTTGAAAAAGCCGAACCGCAACGGTTTTTTCTCATACCGCAAAAAAGCGAACGGCAAGGCGATAAAAACATCCATACTCAAAATAATGATGAGCATTTGCAGGTAGCTGTCCGGAATCCGGCTACTCCATAAATAAGGCCGTATTTGTCCTAAAAATCCCAGGAAAATAAACAGATATACGGCAATAATCGAAATAATTATCGCCAAAGAGGTAGCATACACACTTCCCCGTTTTTCTTTCGACGCCTGATTGATGAACCGGAAAAAACCGGTTTCAAGGCCGAAAGTCAGGATAACGGTAATCAAAGCGCCATAGGCATACAGGTTGGTCATCATGCCGAAATCGCTTTCACTGTTAAAAGTATAAGCAAACAGAGGTGTCGCCAGCCAATTGATTGTCTTCGTCAGGATAGTGCTTCCGCCGTAAATGACGCTGTCTTTTGCTAATGATTTTATATTGGCCATAATATAGTTACGAGTTACAAGTAGACGGGTTCCCGACCGGCAAGCGTATAACGCAAGTTTGAGCAAACGCGGAAGTTTAACGCTGTTTATAGGGGATTATGAAGCAGGTGCAAAAAAAACTTCCGTGTCCCTCCGTGTTATTTTAATAATCAGCCTGAGGGTAGAGCAATATTTCTTTCAATTTCTCTCTTTTCCGGGCAGTCAGTTTCACTTCTTTTTCCAGGAAATGGTTCATAGAGCCATATTGTTTGTTAATCCGGTCTAAAATATAGGTAACCACTTCCTGATGAGCGCTTAACATTGCGGTCATGGTTTCCTGCACATCGTAGTCGGAAAAATAAACTTCGACATTGGGCAGGAAAATATCGTAATCAATTAACTGGTTTGACAGCAGGAAATCGCTTATGATTTGCTCTCTGTCAATCCCTAAAGCCGACAGGATGAGCGCTGCGGCAACGCCTGTTTTATCCTTTCCCAAAGCGCAACAAATCACGACGGGATAATTTGTTTTGTCCGTTAAAATATCAAACATCTGTTCAAAATAATCCGCATTATGCTCCGTAACAAAGGAAAGATTATCCTGTTGATCGATGAGCACATCGTTTTTCCTCATTTGCTTTGACAGGATTTTATCGCCGAAAAACACCGTTGAACAGGGGTTTTCCCTCAAAGGGAGATTAAATATTTGTTTTATCCAATGGCAGTAAGTTTGCCTTAAATTTTCATTATCTGCGCTGAAATCAATCACAGTTTTAATTCCCAGGGCATTTAGAAATTTCCTGTCCGTTGTTGTCGCGTAAGACGACAAAGAAGATGAGCGGTATAATTTTCCCCATCGGGTTTGCCTGTTATCTTCACTGTAATATCCCCCGAAATCCCTGAAATTAGCCAACTGTTGCATGGGAATAGCGCGTTCGCCGGTAATTGCGGAATATTTGTTGTTGAAAACCAATTTAAAATAACTTCGGGATAAACTGCGAAGAGCAAACACGTCTTTAAAACCGTCGCCGATATTCGCAACAGCCAGGGGCGTTTGGATGTTGAAAGAATCGGGATGATTCGATTCATAAATACTTACGGTTCCTTCCATTGGGGGAAGCGTTTCCCATTTGATACGGTAGTTTCCACTCGAATTTTCACAAATAATGCGAATATCGGGCTTTTCCTGTGTACAACAAGAAATAAGCAGGAAAGTTATTACCGGCAACGGGAATTTCTTCATCACAGATTCTATTTATATAATTCCACTAATTCCACACAAAAGTATATAACATAGATACTAAAACCTAACAGATTAAATATATTTAACTTAAAGGAAAGTAAAACCGGCTGATCATTCATTCTTTTAACAATAAATAACCAGCCGGTTTGATATAAGGACAATGCGTGAAGTTACGTACAATACATGCCGGATTAAACAGGTACTTTCCGTTTAATACTTTGACGCAAAGAAATGAGGGTTTCGGTTGAAATCACGCCGCGTATTTCCTGTATACGTCCGTTCAACAGTTCCATAAAGTGTTCATTATCTTTTGCGTAGAGTTTTATTAACATGGTGTAAGGCCCGGTTGTAAAATGACATTCTACAATTTCCGCAATTTTTTCAAATTCGGGAACTACATCTTTGTACATCGAACCTTTTTCCAGTTTTACACCAATGTAAGTACAGGTATTGTAACCCAATGCGTGTGGATTAATTTGATAACCGGAGCCGACAATTACCTCCATTTCAATCATTTTCTGTACCCGTTGATGGACAGCAGCCCGCGAAACGTTGCAAATTTCAGCCACTTCTTTGAACGGGATACGGGCATTTTGTGAAATGATTTCCAGTATTTTCCGGTCTAATTTATCAATTTTTTCCATCTTCCCCTACTGTTATTTTTCTTTAGCGGCAGAGGCATGAGAAACGCCCAGCAAATCAACTTCAAAGATAAGCGTAGAATAAGGAGCAATGTTTTGTCCTGCACCCTGTTCTCCGTAGGCCAAGTCGTAAGGAATGTAGAAAATATATTTCGACCCTGCCGACATCAACTGCATACCTTCCGTCCAGCCTGCAATTACGCGGTTCAAAGCAAATGTCGCCGGATTTTCTTTACTGGTATTGCTGTCAAATTCTTTTCCGTCAATGGTTTTACCGATGTAATTTACCGTTACGGTATCTTCGGCGGAAGCCGGTTTTTCGCCCGTTCCTTCGGTAACCACTTTGTACTGCAAGCCGCTCGGCAAAGTAACAACTCCTTCTTTCGATTTATTTTCGTCTAAAAACTTTTGATTTTCGGTTTTCAGTCTTTCATTTTTCTCATCCTGAAGCTGTTTGACGGTTGATTCGATAAAACCGGAGATTTCCGATTTATCTATTTTGATGCCTTTTCCTGAGTATCCGTCAATAAGACCTGAGATAAACAAAGATTTATCAATGGCGTCCCTGGAATCTTTCCCGAAAATACCCGAATTCAACTGAGAGATTTGCTGGATGGCAAGCTGCTGTCCGATACCGATACCGACTAAGCGGGCATATTCGCTTTTTTTCGTGGTATCCGCCTTAAAACCTTCCTGCAACCCTTTGATGAAATCAGCTTTATGCTTTTCGCTGATTCCCAGTCTGTCCAGATACTGTTCCAGTCCCTGGTTATACAAAAGGTCTGCGCCCAGGGCATACGATAATGAATCGACCGGAGTTTTCAGGTTTGCCTTCGGGTTTTGCGCCGTACAGGAAAAAAGAGATACAACAGTAGATACTGTTATGAACAAAACAAAAATAAAAGATAACTTTTTCATGACTTTTTCTTTTTTTTTAATTAAATTTTTCTTATTACGTTTATTGATTTGACTTATATTTTTGACAAAATCACCGCAAAAGTAATTCTTTTTATCTAAAAACAGACAAAAAAACGGTTTTTTTTGTCTATTTTGTAAATTACCCTGCCTAAAACAGGCGTCTGCCAGGCGGGGGCTTTGCCGAAAACCTTTTGAAACGCTTCTCTGCGCGGCATTACCACTGAACAGGCGTTTGTCCGGTCTGCACCAAATAATTATTGGTTTTACTGAACGGGCGGCTTCCGAAAAACCCTCTGTAAACAGAGAGTGGCGACGGGTGCGCCGATTTGATAATCAGATGCTTCCACGGATCGATAAACCCTCCTTTTTTCTGCGCATAAGAACCCCATAAAATAAAAACTACATGTTCTTTTTTTTCTGCAATCCGGTGGATAACGGCGTCTGTAAATTCTTCCCAGCCTTTGTTTTGATGCGAACCGGCCTGATGCGCCCGAACGGTCAGCGTAGCGTTTAACAGCAAAACGCCCTGTTCGGCCCAACGCTCCAGATTACCGGACGGTTGAGGAGGAATACCCAAATCGTCCTGCAACTCTTTGTAAATATTTTGAAGCGAAGGAGGTAAAGCAATTCCATCGTTTACCGAAAAACACAAACCGTGCGCCTGCCCCGGTTCATGGTAAGGATCCTGTCCCAGAATCACCACTTTTACTTTGTCAAAAGGCGTTTTCTCAAAAGCATTAAATATCCGGCTGCCTTTGGGATAAATGCGCGCTGTGGCATACTCCTGCCTGACAAAGCCGGTGAGAGCCTCAAAATAAGGCTTGGCAAATTCCAAAGCCAGCTGCTCTTTCCAGGATTGTTCTATTTTTACGTCAATCATAATCTTAAAAATCAAGAGATAAAACTATGCGCAAAGTTAAACTTTTCTTTTGAAATTTTAGGGGAATGTTCCGCTTTACATCGGGAATGTAAAGCGGGGACATTATTTTCAGGCTTTACCGTTATTTTACAGGAATCCTTAAATATTCCGTTAATGGTGGTTACGGTGATAATTACTTCACCGGGGGCACAGGCGGTTATTATGCCGTCGACTACCGATGCTATGCTGCTG
>JAITCT010000138.1 GCA_031282925.1 Dysgonamonadaceae bacterium
TTTATTTCATGCGCTTGGAAAACCCGAGTTTTTCATCTACTTTTGCCGAAATTTTAAAAAGTTGACAAATTTATGTACAGAACGAAGACTTGCGGGGAATTACGCATCGCTCATTTGAATCAGGAAGTAGTTTTAGCCGGTTGGGTACAAAAGGCGCGGAAGTTCGGCGGGATGATTTTCGTCGATTTGCGGGACAGGTATGGGATTACCCAGCTGGTTTTTAACAGGGACATTCATCCCCGATTATGTGAAGAAGCTGAGAAATTAGGCCGTGAATGGGTGATTCGGGCAAAGGGACAAGTGGCCGAACGCTCCAATAAAAACCCGAATATTCCGACCGGGGACATCGAAATTACCGTATCGGAACTGCAGGTTCTGAATCCTTCGGAAACGCCTCCTTTTACTATCGAAACCGATACCGACGGCGGGGACGACCTGCGGATGAAATACCGTTACCTGGATTTGCGCCGGACGGTGGTATATTCCAACCTGGAACTCCGCCACCGAATGGCTTTTGCTACCCGCGCATATCTGAACGGACAGCAGTTTCTCGAAGTGGAAACGCCTGCAATGGTCGGCTCTACGCCCGAAGGCGCCCGCGATTTCATCGTTCCTTCCCGGATGAATCCCGGCGAATTTTATGCCCTGCCGCAGTCGCCGCAGTTGTTCAAGCAGTTATTGATGGTTTCGGGTTTCGACCGTTATTTCCAGATTGTGAAATGTTTCCGCGACGAGGATTTACGCGCCGACCGCCAACCGGAATTTACGCAAATCGACTGCGAAATGTCGTTTGTCGAACAGGAAGATATTTTGAATCTTTTTGAAGGATTGATTCGTTATCTGTTCAAAACCATCAAGGGGACAGACATTCCGGCAATGCCGCGCATGACGTATGCCGAAGCCATGAGATTGTACGGATCGGATAAACCGGACACGCGCTTTGCCATGCCTTTCACAGAATTGAAAGACCTGACCGGCGGAAGGAATTGCGGCGTTTTCGATAATGCCGAATATGCAGGCGCGATTTGTGCCGAAGGCTGCGCCGCCTATACCCGCAAGCAACTGGACGAATTGACCGGTTTTGTAAAACGTCCGCAAATTGGAGCGGGCGGTTTGGTATATGTTCGTTACGAAAGCGACGGAAGCGTAAAATCTTCCGTTGATAAGTTCTATACGCCGGATGACTTGAAACTATGGCTCGGAAAAGCAAACGCCAAACCGGGAGATTTGCTGTTGATTCTGTGCGGCGCAACCGGGAAAACCCGAAAACAATTAGGCGAACTCCGTTTGGAAATGGGTTCCCGCATGGGACTGAGGGAAAAAGACCGGTTCAGCTGTCTTTGGATGGTGGATTTCCCGCTGTTGGAATTTGATGAGGAAGCGAATCGTTATTACGCCATGCATCACCCGTTCACAAGTCCGAAGCGCGAAGATATTCCGCTTCTGGATACCGATCCGGGGGCTGTACGCGCCAATGCTTACGATATGGTGATTAACGGGGCGGAAGTTGGCGGCGGTTCTATCCGTATCCATAACAGCGAGGTGCAGCGGAAAATGTTTTCATTGCTCGGTTTCACGGAAGCGCAGGCGCAGGCGCAATTCGGTTTTTTGATGAATGCTTTCAAATACGGCGCGCCTCCGCACGGGGGAATTGCTTTTGGTTTAGACCGGCTTGTTGCCATTTTCGCAGGCTTGGATTCGATTCGCGATTGCATTGCTTTCCCGAAAAACAATTCCGGCCGCGACGTGATGATTGACGCTCCGGCTGCGGTTTCCGGCGAGCAACTGGAGGAATTGCATTTAACGGTGAACCGGTAGGGGCGACCCCATGTGGGCGCCCCTACCGGTAAATCGCAAAGATACATGGTTTTTTGGAAAGTTCCGGAACCTGTTTCTTCCATTCGGCAACCGTTCCGGTTTTGATAAATTCGCTGCTGAGCGTAATATCGGCGGCGATACAAAGCCGGGTTACCGGTTTACAGGTTTTCAGGATACATTCAACGAGTTTTCCGTTGCGGTAAGGCGTTTCGATAAACAGTTGCGTCTGGTTTTCCGAATACATGCGCTGTTCCAGAAATTTTAAGGTTTTAACCCTTTCCCCTGACTCAACGGGCAAATAACCGTGAAAAGCAAAACTCTGCCCGTTGAATCCCGAAGCCATCAAAGCCAGCAGGATAGACGAAGGTCCCACCAGCGGCACAACGGGAATGTTCTTTGCCTGGGCAATGGCAACAATATCCGCCCCCGGATCGGCAATAGCCGGACAACCTGCTTCGGAAATGATTCCAACGGAATTTCCCTCCTCAATGGGTTTCAGGAAACCCGGCAACTCAACAGGCGGAGTGTGTTTGTTCAACGTGTAGAAAGTCAACCGGTCAACGTCTATTCCCGGATCGGTTTGTTTCAGGAAACGGCGGGCTGTCCGGACATTTTCGACAATGAAATACCGGAGGGAAGCAATTATTTCTTTGTTGTACGGCGGAAGAACCCGTGGGATTTCCGTCTCCCCCAAAGTTACAGGAATGAGATACAGGCTTGTCGTCATTGTGAAGTTTTTTGCAAATATAGGACTTTCAAATGAAAAAATCGCATAAAAATTTCCCGTGTAAAAACACTATCTAAAGATGGTTAATTCTTTTTTTGAGGTAAAGCAGCCAACCCAATTATCACCAAAGCGGCATTCACAATCAGCAGTTCGTAACCGAACCGGTAACCGGCAGTGGCGTTCAAAAGTAAATTTCCCGCAAAACAAAGAATCGGGGAAAGGATGCAAATATATGGAACGGCTTTGTCGCAAGTCCTTGTGTTGAACAATATCCCAAAAGCAAATAAACCCAGCAGGGGGCCGTAAGTATAGGAAACAATCCTGTAAAGGGCGTCTATTGCGCCGGTGTTGTTGATCGCTTTGAAAAGCAGCATGATTCCGATGAAAGCGAGCGAAATCGCCGGATGTACGCACAACCTGATTTTCCGCGCTTTCTTTTCATCATATTTGTCAATTTCCAGCAAATCCACACAAATGGAAGTAGTCAATCCCGTCAGGGCCGAATCGGCGCCGGCAAAAGTTACGGCGATAATGCCGACAACAAAGAAGATAATCGCAGCCATTCCGAAACGGCCGCTTGAAATCAGCGCCGGAAGAATGTCATCGCCCGTTGCCGGTAAAGCGATGTGATTGACAGAGGCGTAATCAAGCGCCAATATTCCCAGGCAAAGAAATAATAAATTGACGGGAATAAAAAGGAGGCTGTAAGTGCAAACATTTTTTTGAGCTTCGCGCAGGTTTTTGCAGGAAAGATTTTTTTGCATCATCTCCTGGTCAACTCCCGTCATAGCGATTGTAACAAACATCCCGCTGATAAACTGTTTGAAAAAATTTTGCCGGGAATACCAGTCATCGAAAACGAAGATGCGCGAATGCGGACTTTCTTTCACTGTGGTAATTATTCCTGTGAAATCAAGGTTTAATTCTTTTGCAACTTGCAGGATGATAATAACCAAAGCCGCAATTAAGAAAAACGTTTGCAGCAAGTCGGTCCAGACAATCGTTCTGACGCCGCTTTTGTGGGTATATAACCAAATCATCAGCAGGAAACCGGCGGCGGTGAGCGTAAAAGGGACGCGCCATGCGTCGAAAATGTAAGTTTGAAGAATCAATACGGCTACATAAAGCCGCGCGCCCGTTGCGACAGTCCGCGACAGGATGAAAAATCCGGCTCCCGTTTTGCAGGCCTTGCGTCCGATTCGATTGTCCAAGTAAGAGTAGATGCTGGTAACATTCAGTTTATAATAAACCGGCAAAAGGATAAATGCGATAACTGCGTACCCCAACAAAAAACCGGCAACCATTTGCATATAGGTCATATCGAATTGTCCGACCATCCCGGGGACAGAAACAAAGCTGATTCCCGACAGGGATGACCCAATCATCCCGAAAGCGACAATATACCATGGCGATTTTCGGTTGCCGAGGAAGAATGCGGCATTTTCGGAATGTTTTCTTCCTGTGAA
Source organism: Dysgonamonadaceae bacterium (assembly GCA_031282925.1). Taxonomy (GTDB): domain Bacteria; phylum Bacteroidota; class Bacteroidia; order Bacteroidales; family Azobacteroidaceae; genus Azobacteroides. The sequence goes on from JAITCT010000138.1 coordinate 4,012, forward strand.
GTGGGAGATAACATACAATATTCCGAAATAGAGCAGGATGAAGATGAATATAAATGTTCCGTTCATAAAGCGCTTGCAAAAGTACTGAAATTTTTCTTTTTGTCAAGCCCTGACTGTACGCCGCATGGTATGGTTTTGTGCATCTAAAGGGAGCAGGCATATTTGCAAAACCTCTCTGCCTGATAAAACGCTGTAAATGCATTTGCTCTTTACAGGGAAAGTGTTACCTTTGCTGTGAAATTTATACCCAATCAATGAGTACAATGGACAAACAGGAAAAATCAACAACTAACGACGACGTTCCCGAGAGACGGGAAGAAGTAAAAAATTACGCTTTTGTATCCAAAAGGGCGTTGGAAACCGACCATATCGGTTATTGTTATCGAGACACTCCCGAAAATAATATTGACAGCGGATGGCGATTCCTCTGTGGCGATGAGGATGATGAATACCTGGATAATCCTGCAAATGCCGAAACAGTCTATCCCGAACAAATGCTATCCGTTAATCCTGCTTTGGACGACATTTTGTCTGCTCCTGTGGGTTGCGAATTTGAATGGGACGACGAACAGGAAATTTATGTTGAGATTATATATTAGCTATTTATCAATTCAAAAAAAGTTAATCACCTGATTTAAAAAATTAAACATGAGAACATTTCAATTTATTCTGTTATTCTGCATGGCCTCTTTGATTTGTGCCTGCACAGCGAAAAAAGAAGGCGAACCGGTAAGGAATACTACTGAAAAAAACATCGGCATCCAGCTCTATTCCCTGCGTGACGCTATTAGCGATTCATCCGCCGGCATTGACTCGGTAATCAATGCGGTCGGTCAAATGGCTTACAAATACGTCGAAACGGCAAACTATTCCGGCGGGAAAATTTACGGCATGTCTCCCGAAGCATTTAAAGCTAAATTAGACGCCGCCGGACTGTCCGCTCTTTCCTGCCACGTCGGCAAAACGCCGGAAGCCGGCATGGATTCGGTTTGGGCCTGGTGGGATCAATGCATTGCCGCTCACAAAGCCGCAGGCATGAAATACATCGTAATGCCTTCCATGCCCGAACCGGAAGATGTAAAACAATTGCAGGATTATTGCGGTTATTTCAATCAAATCGGTGAAAAATGCAATGCCGCCGGTTTGAAATTCGGATACCACAACCACAGCGCCGAATTTGAAACAGTGCTTCCTTTGGGAAATGCTGCTTCCGACAGCATTACATGGTATGATTACATGGTGCAAAATACCGATTCTTCCAAAGTATTCTTCGAACTGGATGTTTATTGGTCTCAAAAAGGCGGCCGTTTAGCTACCGAATTATTCAAACAGTATCCCGGCCGTTTCGATTTATTGCACATCAAAGATGAAAAAGAATTGGGTGCAAGTGGATACATGGATTTTGAAGCCCTTTTCAATAATATTGACTCTGCCGTCAAATACCTGATTGTCGAAGTGGAACAATATGATCTTCCTGCTTTCGAATCGGTTAAGGCGAGTCTGGATTATTTGAACAATGCTGCTTTTGTGAAAGAGGATTATTCTGCCAAATAAGATAAAAAACAACTGAATATGTCTGGAAAAAATATCAAACGTCTGCCTTACGGCACATCCAATTTCGAAAAATTGATTTCGGAAAACTATTACTACGTGGATAAAACACGATTTATCGAACTGTTGGAAAATACGCATAACCCTTATCAGTTCTTTATCCGTCCGCGCAAGTTCGGCAAAAGCCTGTTCTTTTCCATGCTGGATCATTACTATGATTTGAACAAGGCCAAAGATTTCGGGCGGCTTTTCGGTGATTTGTATATCGGCAGGAATCCTACACCTCAGCGCAACAGCTATTTAATGATAGGGTTTGATTTTTCGGGGATAAACACTTCCTCCGAAGAAGAATTTAAGATTTCCTTTTCCCGAAGTGTTCAATATTCGGTTATTCGTTTTATCAACGGATATCGCGCACTTTTCCCGAACTACGAGGAATTAATTCATAAGGTCAACACGGAAGACCCCAGCATTGACGTTTTGCGTATTGCTTACGAAGCGGCGCAAAGCGCCGGAAAGAAAATCTTCGTCATCATTGACGAATACGACCATTTCGCCAACGATTTGATTGCTTTGGGAAGCCGAACAGGTAATGACTTCTACAAGCAGATGGTACGGGCTAACGGCTTAGTCCGCGATTTCTACGAAACGCTGAAAATCGCTACCAAAACCGTTCTCGACCGCATTTTCATCACCGGAATCTCTCCCGTGATGCTTGACGACCTTACCAGCGGATTCAATATTGCGGCCAATCTTACGCTTGACTTGGCATACAATGAAATGATGGGCTTTACGCAGGAGGAAGTTGACCGGTTGATGGTGGGAACAGGCGTTGATCCCGCCCACATCAATGTTGACATGAAAACCTATTATGATGGCTATCTTTTCCATAAAGACGGGGAAAACAGGGTCTATAATCCATCCATGATGCTCTATTTCTTCGATCAAATCTTACAGACAAAAAAAGCGCCGGAAAATATTATCGACGATAACTTAAAAACCGATTACGGACGCTTGCAGCGCCTCACTCAAAACGAACGGAACAGGGATTCGCTGATTCAAATCGTAAAAGAAGATGGGATAACAGCTACGATTATCCGGAAATTCTCCATTGACAACCTGACGGATGATGATTATTTTGTCTCCCTGCTTTTCTACATGGGGCTGCTTACTATTAAAGGATCGCACTTGTTCAAACTTCGCCTGGGCATACCCAATTATTCCATCCGCACGGTATTTTGGGAATACATCAGCCGCCTGACAAGGGAAACTTCGCCTTTGATGACAATCCGCACAAACGACTTGGATGATGCAATCGTCGCCCTGGCAATGGAAGGAGACGTACACCGTTACATTGAATATGTTTCGCAAAACGCTTTCAGCAAACTTTCTGACCGCGATTTGCAGAAGTTTGATGAAAAATACATTCAAATTCTCCTGTTGGCCTACCTGTTCCAAAGCCAAATTTACATCCCGATGAGCGAATACGAAGCGGCGCCCGGCTATACGGATATTTACCTGCAACGCAATCCCCTCCT
>JAITCT010000153.1 GCA_031282925.1 Dysgonamonadaceae bacterium
CAAAAGATTTACCGGAAAACGAGAACCATACATATGAAAACGAAGCAACCACCACCACACCGCCTGGCGCAAAATGGCTTTATGATGATTATAATTCACCGCCTTTATTGGGTTCAAATATTCAAAAATCCCTTTTTTCTTTCATCGAAACGAAAATGATTATATGAATCTTGATTTGCAAAAATAATCCTACCCTGTAATCCGCTTAATATTGATAATTGGATTACAGGGTATATTTTTTGAAAAAACAATTGTATCTTTGGGGCATGAAATTAGAAGAAATAAGAAACGCTTACGAGGAGTTATCCGGCACAGCAAGCAAAACAAACAGGCAACTTGCATTTGCGGGAATAGGTATAATACCGTTTGGTAAAATCCTTTCTATAACGCCCTACTCCGATGGTGTAGGAATTGAAAAGGATAGCGGCAGAAGTCCCGTATTTCAGGTTTCCGATGATGCCAGTCTTTTGGCGATGTATATTTCGAGACTTATAAAAGACTTTAACGGTTAATCACAAACGCAATGAACGCCGCAAACAAATACTCGCGCCTTAAAAACAAGACATGGCAGCTTCTTAATCCATCCATAAACAAAAGCGTATGGGATACCGCAGTAAATGCCCTGATTGTTTCTCTCATCGCGCTAAATGTGTTTTCCGTAATTTTTGAAACAGTAGATTATATTAATATTTCATACGGTATATATTTTAGAATATTTGAGAAAATATCAGTATATATTTTTACTGTTGAATATTTTCTTCGGTTATGGACTTGTACGAGTGAAGAAAAATACATGCGTCCTATCTCCGGAAGGTTAAAGTACATTATTTCATTTGGGGCGTTGGTTGATATGTTTGCAATTGCCCCATTCTATTTGCCTTTTACAAATACCGATTTACGTATTATCCGCATATTGCGGTTGTTCCGGTTTATGCGGATTTTCAAATTAGGCAGGTATTTGAATGCTACAAAATTGATTACCAATGTATTTAAATCAAAGATGGAAGAACTGATTTTGTGTATGGTAATTACTTTGTCGCTGATTATTATAGCTTCAAGTTTTATGTATTTCGCTGAAAACCAAGCGCAACCGGAAAAATACTCAAGCATTCCCGCTACGATGTGGTGGTGCATAATCACATTAACGACAGTAGGCTACGGCGATGTTTTTCCGATAACAATAATAGGAAAGGTTTTAACAGCTTTTATTGCAATTCTTGGAATAGGCATGTTTGCTCTTCCTGCCGGAATTTTGGCTTCTGGTTTTTCGGATGAATTTCAAAAGAGAAAGAAAGTACAAAATACCGACGGTTAAAGCCGTAAAAATTGACCGCCGCAAAACCGTTTACCGTTAAAAACAACGTACAAATTAATTACAGATACAACATAACTGACTGACATACAACTAAAGACATGCAGTAGTTGTGCGGACTATGAATAATGTTGCATCTCTACGAGATGCCGGCTGGAGACGGATACATTCATTTTCTATCAAACTGTGCATCTCTGCGAGATGCAGGTTACATGTTCAAGCGCGGGGCTTCCCAACAACACAGGCCGGCAGAAGCCTCAAAGTTCACCAAAACGTATATGCCTGAAAAAACAGCAACCTCAAAAAAAGAATTAACCCATAATTTGCGTAATGCACGATTACAAAAAAAATACTACCTTTGCAGCGCTTTTTTAAAATTCCGTGTGATGGGAGATTAGGAAGCATTTGTCTAATTTTGAGTAACACAAAAAACAATGAAATTATTTGAATTAAAAGGCTCTAAGAGAGAAAAAACAGGTAAAAAAGCCGCAAAGGCTTACCGGAGAGAATCAATTATTCCCTGTGTTTTATACGGGGGAGGGGAAGTAGTTCACTTCACAATAACAAAGGACAGTGTCAGGAAATTAATTTACACGCCGGAAGTCCAGATTGTGGATTTGACCATTGAAGGAAAAAATTGTAAGGCTATCCTGAAGGAAACCCAATTCCATCCGGTAAGCGATGAATTGTTACATGCCGATTTCCTTCAGATATTTGAAGATAAACCGGTTGTAATGGGAATTCCTGTCGAATTAACCGGTTTGGCCGAAGGGGTAAAAGCCGGCGGTAAACTTTCCCTGGAAATGAGAAAACTGAAAGTGAAAGGTCTTTACAGGCATTTCCCGGAAAAATTAATCGTCAATGTCGAAGACCTGGGTTTAGGTAAATCCATCCAGGTGGGCGACATACATTTCGATAACCTCGAACTGTTAAACGCTCCCAATAATGTTGTGGTTACCGTTAAATCAACGCGGGCGGCACGTAATGTTGCGAAATGAAATACTTGATTGCCGGCTTGGGTAATATCGGCAGCGAATATGAGGACACCCGTCATAATATAGGATTCATGGTATTGGACGGCTTGGCCGGGATGTCCGGTGTGATATTTGACGTCAATAAACGGTATGGAGCAGTAGCGGAAATGAAACTGAAAAACAAACAGCTCATTTTGTTAAAGCCTTCCACATATATGAATTTAAGCGGAAACGCTATTCGTTACTGGTTGCAAAAAGAAAAAATCGACCTTGTCAATTTATTGGTTGTCGTTGATGATTTGGCGCTTCCTTTCGGCGCTTTACGCTTAAAGCCCAAAGGAAGCGACGCCGGACACAACGGGCTGAAACACATTCGGGAAACTTTAGGCACAACGCAATACTGCCGGTTGCGTTTCGGAATAGGGAGCGATTTTCCGCAAGGCGCACAACTTAATTTTGTATTGAACCCTTTCACCGAAGAAGAACAAAGGCATTTGCCGGAGCGAATAGAAATCGCCTGCGAAATGATTAAAAGTTTCTGTCTGGCAGGGGTAGAAACAACTATGAATCAGTTTAACAATAAATGACATGGAAGTGCGGATTGACAAGTGGCTGTGGGCGGTAAGGATTTTCAAAACACGAACCATTGCATTGGAAGCATGTAAAAAGAATCGCATTGCGGTAAACGACGCGCCGGCCAAGCCCTCAAGGATGATCCGGACGGGCGACACTGTTTCGGTGCGCAAACCGCCGGTTACATATTCTTTCAAAGTATTAGGCCTGGCTTCCAACCGTATCGGCGCTAAATTGGTTCCTGAATATGTGGAAAATATTACGCCGCCCGAACAGTATGAGATACTGAACTTGCAAAAAATAAGCGGGTTTGTTGACCGTGCGAAAGGAACAGGCCGTCCGACCAAGAAGGAACGCCGCGATCTGGATGAGTTTTCGGCGCCGGTTTTTATTGATGATGTAGAGTTTAATTTTAATGAATAAAAAAAACAGTTATGTTAGTAAAACAGTTACTTTTAATCGGATTAGGAGGAGGTATAGGCAGTATGATGCGCTTCCTTGTTTCTAAAATTCCTTTTGAGCAAGACTCATTTCCATGGGCGACGTTTGTTGTTAATATTGTCGGCTGTTTCCTTATCGGTTTATTGATTGGGTTGTCGGTCTTGCATCTGTACTGGGGCAGGGATATGAGGCTTTTCCTTGTTACCGGCTTTTGCGGAGGATTCACTACTTTTTCGACATTTTCGACCGAGAATGTTTCTTTGTATTATTCGGGAAATTATTTTTTGCTTGGAGCTTACATACTGTTAAGCGTCATTGTCGGATTTGCCGCTGTGCTTTTAGGACTGGCTTTGAGCAAATAACCGGTTGTTACCGGTTATGCTCAAAGCCACAGGGCGCACAAAACCCTGCAAAGCATCCTTCAGTTAATCCAGCAATTTGCCGTCTTCGCATTTCATGATTTTTGCGGGGAAATCCTGTACCCAGTGATAATTATGAGTGGTCATAATGATCGAAGTGCCGCCTTCTCTGATTTTGTGGAGAAGGCCTACGATTTGCGCACCTGTTTCGGGGTCTAAATTTCCGGTCGGTTCATCGGCCAAGATTAATTTGGGGGAATTGAGCAGTGCGCGGGCAATTACGATTCTTTGCTGTTCGCCTCCGGATAATTCGTGCGGGAATTTGTAGCCTTTGCGTTCCATGCCCACCTGATCCAATACTTCATTGATGCGGGATTCGATGCTGTTTTTATCTTTCCAGCCGGTAGCTTTCAGCACAAACTGGAGGTTTTTGTACACGGAACGATCCGTCAATAATTGAAAATCCTGAAATACAATTCCCACTTGCCGGCGGAGAAAAGGAATTTGTAGCCGTTTGATTTTTTGCATGTCGTAGCCGAAAACTTGAGCAAACCCCTTGTGGACAGGTATTTCGCAATAAATGGTTTTTAGCAGGGAACTCTTACCGGAACCTACTATTCCGGTAATATACAAAAATTCGCCTTCCTCTTGCCTGAAGGACACTTCTTTCAGGATAAGATTTTCTTCCTTGCGAATTTCTACGTTTTCGTAATCAATTAAGACCATATTTTTATTTGATTATTTTTGATGTCTTTTTTTCAATTCTTTAGCCAAATCTTCGATTCGGAACCCTTTGTAAGTCAAGAGGACGATTAAATGATAAAGCAAATCGGAACTTTCGTACAATAGCCGGTCGTCATCGCCTGCCATGGCTTCGATAACGGTTTCAACGGCTTCTTCGCCGACTTTTTGGGCTATTCTTCCAACGCCTTTTTTGAAAAGGCCGGCGGTATAGGAACCTTCCGGCATTTCCTGCCTGCGGTTCAAAATAAAATCCTGCAGATATTTCAGGAACAGGATATCTTCCTCGTTGGTTTCGTTGAAACAGGTATCGTTTCCCGTGTGGCAAACCGGCCCGGCCGGATTGACCTTAATTAACAGGGTATCCCCGTCGCAGTCTTCACTGAGGGAAACAACAAACAGGAAGTTTCCGCTTTCTTCGCCTTTTGTCCACAGCCGCTGCCGCGAACGGCTGAAGAAAGTTACTTTACCTGTTTCCCGTGTTTTTGCCAGAGCCTCTTCGTTCATAAACCCCAGCATTAACACTTTACTTGTCCGATTGTCTTGTATGATGGCGGGAATCAAACCGCCCGTTTTACTAAAATCAAGCATGTTTTTTTAATTTTTTCGCAAAAGTACAAAAAATATTGGATGTATGGCGCTTTTTCCGGATTTTAATAATTAAGTTTCTGCGGCAATTCATCCGGTAGAAATATGGAAACTTATTAAATATGAAGACACAAAAGCGCAAAGAAACCGGAAAACGGTTTGTAAACAGTTTGTATCTTTGTGTTTTTCAGGTCTTTACGCCATTGCGTTTGCAAAAAGGCCGTTTTTTGACGCATAAAGCCATATTTTGTGCTATATAATGGGATAATTGCCGGCAAAAACCGAAATGTTGCCGGCAGCAGATCACTTTTTGCCGGCAAAAACCGAAATGTTGCCGGCAGCAAACTACTTTTTGCCGGCAGAAACCGAAAAGTTGCCGGCAGAAAATCAATTTTTGCCGGCAGAAACTGAAAAGTTGCCGGCAGAAACCGAAATATTGCCGGCAGAAAACCTGTTTATGCCGGCAGAAACCGAAATTCTGCCGGCGTATTCCGGATTGCAGCAGTTCGCAACAGTGCAGCGCGGCTGTTCATTCTCCTTAATTCATTACCGGTTGTCGATTATCCCCGATTGCATTTTTCGGCAGCCGAAACAGAATGAAAGCAGCGCAAGCCTCATATTTAATGAAATATACCCGCCGGAAAATTCAAATTCGTTTTATTAATAAATAAACACTACCTTTGCATCCTGAATTTTCAAAAATATGAAAGCGAAACAATACAAGCGCTTGCCTTGCGGCAATGCCGATTTCAAGAACATGATTACTCAAAATTATGCCTGCGTGGATAAAACGCGGTATATTGAAATGCTGGAAAATGAGAGTAATAAAAATCAAATTTTCATCCGTCCGCGCAAGTTCGGTAAAAGCCTGTTCTTTACGACTTTAATGTATTATTACGACCTGAATGAGGCGGAAAATTTCGAACAACTGTTCGGCGGTTTCTATATCGGCAAGCATCCTACGCCCGAACGAAATTCGTATGCCATATTGAAATTTGACTTTTCCGGACTGGATACTTCCGGAGAAAAAGAATTCAAAGCGGATTTTTCAAGCCGTGTGCAGGAATCTGTCCGCAATTTTTTCCGTATTTACAGGCATGTTTTTTCGGAGGCAGACAGGTATGTTGACCGGATAGATGAAGAAAAGCCGGGAGTGTCATCTCTGGAAAAGATTTTCGCCGCAGCCGAACAGGACAAGGTGAAACTTTTCCTTCTCATTGACGAATATGATCACTTTGCCAACGACCTCATCAGCATGGGCAACCGGCAGGAACGGGACTTCTATAAAAAGTTGACGGCCGCCAACGGCCCGGTGCGCGATTTCTACGAAAGGATAAAAATGGCGGCAAAAACCTCCCTTGTGAACCGCACCTTTATCACCGGCACCTCTCCCGTGATGCTTGCAGACCTTACCGGCGGATACAACATTGCCGATATCCTCACCCTGGAGCCTCGATACAACGAAATGATGGGCTTCACACGGGAGGAGGTCGAGTGGCTGATGCGGGAAACAGGCGTTGACGAAAGTTGCATCAACGTGGATATTGAAACCTGTTACGGCGGCTATCTGTTTCATGCTGACGGGCAGCACCGGGTATATAATCCGGCCATGATAACCTACTTTTTTGAACAGATATTAAGATACCGGAAGCCGCCCGAAAAGATCATCGACCTGAACCTGGAAACAAATTACGGACATTTGCGCCGCCTCGTTCTGAACGAGGGCAACCGCGAAACGCTTATCCGCCTCCTGAAGGAAGGCGAAATCGTTGAGGAAATGCCGGAAAAATTCTCTGTTGACCGTTTGAACGGTGAGCGGTATTTCGTTTCCCTGCTTTTCTATATGGGTTTGCTCACTGTTAAAGAACGCTGCCTGTTTCGGTTGAAGATCGTCATTCCCAACTATGCCGTCAAAACCTTGTTTTGGGAATACATCATGCTGCTGGTAGAGGAAACTTCTCCCAGTCTGCATATTGAGTCCCGTCTTTTGAACGAGGCGATTTACGCCCTGGCAATGGACGGCAATCCGGAGCCGTTTATCGCCTGCATTTCCAAAAACGCTTTCAGCAAATTGTCGGACTACGACTGGCGGCATTTCGACGAAAAATATATTCAAATTCTTTTACTGTCGTATTTTTCCAGAAATAAAGTATATTTACCGGTGAACGAATACGAAACCGTTCCCGATTGCGCGGACATTTACCTGCAACGCAGTCCCCTGCTGCCTCAGATAAAATACGAATGGATTTGGGCATTGAAGTACTGTCAAGGGGGCGCGGGCGATGCGGACATCGCCATCCAGCAGAAAAAAGGACGGGCGCAGGTGGAACAATACATCGCTTCCCACCGTTTGGGCGGTTGTCCCGACTTGAAAGCGGCTGTCATTGTCTTCACAGGCAGAAGCCAATACCGGATTTTACAGATAGAACATTAGATGCAATAAGTTAATTTGCCACTAATACACTAATTGACAACGAATATTTATTCGTATAAAATTCGTGCATTAGTGGCAATCAAAAAATAAATATTCGTTGCCAATTCGTGCATTCGTGGCAATAAAAAAATAAATGTCAATAAAAATTGCCACTAATGCACTGATTTATACGAATAAATATTCGTTGCCAATTCGTGCATTCGTGGCAATAAAAAAATAAATGTTAATAAAAATGCCACTAATGCACTAATTTATACGAATATATGAGTTGCCAATTCGTGCATTAGTGGCAATCAAAAAAACAAATAAACAGAATGAACCAACGCATTTTCATCACTTTTCTGTGCCTGTTGTCAGGCATACTCACCGTTTCGGGGCAAGACCCCGTTTTCAACACATTACAATCCGAATTGAATCGTAATTTCTCGGTATTGAAAGAACAGCCGATTCCTGCATATTACATTTTCCTGCGACTGGACGAATTTCAATCCATGACTTGCACGGGAAGGTTAGGCCGTCTGCAAACAGCCCCGCAACTGGGAAGTCCGTCACATGTTTTGTCTTCCGGCCTCCGCGTCGGCGGTAAAAACCTGGATAACACCCACGAAATCAGGGAATCCGGACAAGGCAGTTACAGCGATATGCGAATCGCTGCCGATTATGTTCCCATTGACAACAATCCCGATGTGCTGAAAAAAACAGTTTGGTTGCAACTGGATAATCTGTACAAAGACGATGTTCAAATTTATGAACAAATCAAAGCCAACATGGCTGTGAAAGTCAAACAGGAAGATAAATCGCCCGATTTTTCCGTCGAGAAAGCAGAAAATTATTATGAAGCGCCCGTTACTTGGGAATCGCTGCAAATAGACCCGAAAATATGGGAAGAAAAAGTAAGGAAATACTCCGGAATTTTCGATGAAAACAATGACCTGTCGGATGGCTTGGCCTATCTGTCCGCCGGCCTTGCCCGCAAAATATTTGTTGATACCGAAGGGCGCGAAATCGCGCAAAATTCCGTTACCTTTCAATTGGCGCTGACGGCCGAAGCGATTGCCGACGACGGTATGCACCTGCCGCTTTTTAAGACCTGGACGGGCTTTTCCTTATCGGAACTGCCTCCGGACGAAGAAGTTCTGAAGGCTGCCCGCGAAATGAGCCAAATGCTTTCCAGGCTCAAAAAAGCGCCGGTGGTAGAATCATTTTCCGGGCCGGCAATTCTTTCGCCCGAAGCGTCCGGCGTATTTTTCCATGAAATATTCGGACACCGCGTGGAAGGTTCGCGACTGAAACAGGAAAATGATGCGCAAACTTTCAAAAAGAAAGTCGGCGAGCGGGTATTGCCCAAGCATCTTTCCGTTACTTTCGACCCGACTTTAAAATATTTCGGGCAAACGCCTTTGAATGGTTACTATGTGTTCGATGATGAAGGAATTCGCGGACAAAAAACGGAAGTGGTACGAAACGGCGTCCTGAAAGAATTCCTGATGTCGCGCACGCCCATCGAAGGATTCGCCCATTCCAACGGACACGGGCGCTCGCAGGCAGGACTTGCGCCCGGCTCCCGCCAGTCCAGTTTAATAGTCGAAAGTTCCCAAAAGCTCGGCAGGGAAGAACTTCTCAAACGGTTGCGCAAAGAAGCCAAATTGCAAGGCAAAGAATATGCTTACTATTTCAGGGAAGTGTCCGGCGGATTTACCAATACGGGCCGCTATTCGCCCAATGCGTTCAACGTTACGCCCTTGGTGGTTTACCGGATTTATACCGACGGGCGTCCCGACGAACTGGTGCGCGGCGTGGATTTGGTAGGAACGCCATTGGCGATGTTTTCGCAAATCACGGCTTGCGGGGACGAATATGCGGTATTTAACGGAACATGCGGCGCAGAATCGGGTTCAATACCCGTCTCGTGCATAGCGCCGGCGCTTCTGGTCAAACAGATCGAAACGCAGAAGCGAGCCAAAAGTCAGTCTCAACCGCCCATCCTTTCCAAACCTGCGCCGGAGAAGCTTTCCCAAACATCTGATACCTGCGTCGTACCGGCGGCTATTGCCAAAGAAGTGGAACGCGCACTGGAAGGCCTCCGCTTGCCCGGATTGCAAGCGCCGTTCTTTATCTCCTACATCATTGGCGATGTCAAACAGTTGACGGTCAATGCTTCCTGCGGCAGTTTGGTTTCTTCCGGGTATATTCCCGACCGGAGAAGCTCCGCCCGGTTATTGATAGGCGATTACCGGCGTACGGATGAAAACTTCAACGGCTCCACCGGCGGTTCGGTCGGTTATGACGGAACTGTCTGCGCCGATAACGATGAAGCGGGAATCAGATATACCGTCTGGCGCGATTTGGACGCAATTTACAAAGATGCTGCGGAAACATACCAGCAAAAACTTTCCGCTATCAAACAGTTAAACATTCCAGCCAAAAATCTGGAATTGCCCGACTGGGAGAAAACGGAGCCTGTTGTAATGAACAGCATCCCGCTTCCCGATATTGATTTCAAAGCGGCGGCTTACGAAGAATATGCCAAAGCGGCCTCCGCCGTTTTCAACGATTATCGGGAAATATCCAATTCCAGTGTTTCGCTATTGGTTTATTCGGCGGTCATTTACATATATAATACGGAAAAATCGTCCATCCGCCTGCCTTTGGTTTTCGCTTCCATCAAATCAAACGCAGAAATCAAAACAGGCGAAGGCGAAAATTTGCAGAACGGATTTGACATAACGGCAGGTCATCCGAAAGAATTGCCTTCTGTCGAAGAAATCAGGAACAGGTGCAAGGAATTGGCGGAAAACCTGATAGAAGAATCTAAAGCAGCCAAATTGGACGAATCGTATTCCGGCCCTGTTTTATTTGAAGGCGAGCCGGTGAGCAAAACATTTTACGGCAGTTTTTTCTACAGGGAAAATTCCTTAATCGCCGAGCGTAAACCGCTTACGCCCAACGGCGTTTCCTACGGCGGCAACAGTCTGGAAGATATGATAAACAAACGAATCACGGCTAAAGAAATTACTATCGAGGATTTAACCGGAACGCCCGAATACGCCGGCACGAAACTGCTGGGCTACACGCCGGTTGACGCCGAGGCGGTAATTCCGCCCGCCAAATTGACACTGGTCAAAAACGGTATCCTTAAAACGTTGCTGAACGATCGGATGCCGACAGAGAAAGTCCCCCATTCCAACGGACATGCCCTCCCGGTTACTTCCGGCGTCGGATATGCCATCAATACCGGCGTCATCCGGATGACCCATACCTCGCGAAAACCGAAAGAAGAACTGCGCAAAGAACTTTTCCGCCTGGCCAAAGAAGAAGGCTACGATTACGCCTGTATCGTCAAAGGAAATACCGACCGGATGCAGTTGTACCGGGTAAACATTGCCGACGGCACGGAAAAGAGAGTTCGCTCGGCAGTTATCAATAACCTGCTGAATGTTGAAACGTTCAAGAAAATAGCGGGTGTTTCGGACAAAGAGTTTATTTATAACGGAATGGCGGGAAATTTAATTTCCATTATTACGCCGGATGCGATTTTGTTTGAAGAACTGCGTATCCAGAGCGATCGGGTGGACAGTTTCCGGAAAGCGCCTTTGGTTAGTCATCCATACGGTTCGGAGGCAGCCGCTCCCTTGTAAACATGAATTTCCGCCCTGCGCGAAAACGACAAAATGTCAGTCCTGATTAATTGGCATTTTCTTTGCGAGTACCTTCGCAAAATATTTAAAATTAAACAGAAAAAAAGATGAATACACAAAAACAAACCGGTCATATCGGCGTTACGACCGAAAACATTTTCCCGATTATCAAAAAGTTTTTATACAGCGACCATGAAATATTCCTTCGCGAATTGGTTTCCAATGCGGTAGACGCCACCCAAAAACTGAAAACCCTGGCGTCTGTCGGTGAATTTAAAAGCGAGTTAGGCGATTTGGCAGTTCGCATCAGCGCAGACGAACAGAAAAAAACGCTGAAAATATCCGACCGTGGAGTCGGTATGACAGCCGGAGAAATTGAAAAATACATCAATCAGATTGCATTTTCAAGCGCCAACGATTTCCTGGATAAATACAAAAAAGATGCTAATTCGATGATCGGCCATTTTGGGTTGGGGTTTTACTCGGCTTTTATGGTATCGAAAAAAGTGGAAATTATCACCAAATCGTGGAAAGACGACGCTCCGGCAATGAAATGGGAATGTGACGGCTCGCCCGAATACACGATGACCGAAACGGAAAAGGACGATCGCGGAACCGAAATTATCCTTCATATTGACGATGAAAATAAAGAGTTTCTCGAAAAATTCAAGATAGAATCTTTACTGAAAAAATACTGCCGTTTCCTTCCCGTTCCTGTTGTTTTCGGCAAAAAAACAGAATGGAAAGACGGTAAATCCGTCGAAACCGGCGAAGACAGCATCATCAACGATTCCAACCCTGCCTGGACACGCAAACCTGCCGAATTGACCGACGAAGATTACATCAAATTCTATAAAGAACTTTATCCTTTCAGCGACGATCCGCTGTTCTGGATTCACCTTAATGTGGATTATCCTTTCAACCTGACGGGAATCCTTTATTTTCCGAAAGTGAAAAGCGGGATTGACTTGCAAAAAAATAAAATCCAGCTCTACTGCAATCAGGTATATGTTACCGATTCGGTGGAAGGGATTGTTCCCGAATTTCTTACGTTGCTGCACGGGGTCATTGATTCGCCGGATATTCCCCTGAACGTTTCCCGTTCCTGTTTGCAAAGCGACGGCAATGTAAAGAAAATATCTACCTACATTACCAAAAAAGTAGCAGACCGTTTGGACGAAATTTTTAAAAACAACCGTCCGCAGTTTGAAGAAAAATGGGACAGCCTGAAGATTTTTATTGAATACGGAATCATCACCGATGAAAAATTCTATGAAAAAGCGTCTAAATTTGTACTGGTCAAAGACGTGGAAAATAAATGCTATACTTTGGACGAATACAAATCCCTGATTGAAACCAACCAAACCGACAAAGACGGAAATCTTATCTATCTATATACAACCGGTAAAGACGAACAGTATGCCTATATATCCGAAGCCAAAGACAAGGCTTACGACGTGTTGGTGATGGATGGGCAATTGGACGTCCATTTCGTCAATAAACTGGAACAACACTTTGAAAAATCGCGTTTTGTCCGCGTGGACAGCGATGTAATTGACAACTTAATCAAAAAAAGCGACAGTCAGGAAGTCAAACTGGCCGATGAAGAGCGCAAGGCTTTGGTCGAACTTTTCAAATCAGCGATTCCGCCCGTCGAAAAAACCGATTTTATTGTCGGTTTCGAACATTTGGGTGAAAAAGGGAATCCTGTAACGATTACCCAAAACGAATTTATGCGCCGCATGAAAGAAATGGCGGAAATGCAGGGCGGCATGAGTTTTTACGGCGAAATGCCCACATCCTACAGTTTGACGGTCAACCTGGATTATCCTTTGGTCAAGCAAGTAATTGGCGATAAGGAAAATTCAAAAGAATTGATCGGACAAATGGTTGATTTGGCGCTGTTAACCAACGGCCTGCTGAAAGGTGAAGCCTTGAGCAAATTCGTTAAGCGCAGTTTGGAAATGATACATGCATAAAAACTTCCGTCGAGAGGGGCATTTCAAATTGTCGCACCCTGTCACTGGCTTCGCCGAACGTTGTTTCCCGCGCAGGCGGGAATGATGGGCTTCACAACCGCACTGCGACAATTTGAAATGCACTCATTCGTAATTTCAATTTTGCTAATATAAAAATTTTTCCCGAAATTTGCGGTCTCATAATTTCGTAAAATAATTAACTTCCCAAATTGCAGCCACAATACAATCGTTAAGTTTTATTTTTTCGAAGTAAAATGATAAAATTCAATGATGGATATATTGTCAACTTGTAAAAACAGCTTTAGTTCCGTGAAAGATAAAATAGAAACATTACGGAAAGAAATAGAAAGGCATAATTACAGTTATTATGTG
>JAITCT010000174.1 GCA_031282925.1 Dysgonamonadaceae bacterium
CTGCCGGCGAGGAAATCCAAGCCCTGAATCCCAAATCAATTTTTGCAATCTATAAGAATAATTGTAATTATAAGTATCTGGGAACAAAAACCGACGTCAAGATGCGTAAAGTGCAGGAAGTAACTCTTTTCCCTCAGAAAGGGGAAATCTCTCAAATCACCGTACAGATCAACAGCGCCGATTATTTTCCGGTTTCGTTTCATCTTTTTTATAAAAACAAAATCGAAAATATTATTTATATCAACAAATATCAAACCAAACAACACTTTTCCGACAGTCAATTTGTTTTTGACGGCAGGCAATATCCTGATGCTGAAATCATTGATCTTCGGTGAAGAGAGTGAAGGGTGAACAGTGAAAAATGATTTTTAATTCAATTAAAATATGGAAAAAGTAAAGTGCTTAATTATCGGCTCCGGCCCTGCGGGTTACACAGCCGCTATCTATACTTCCCGTGCGGGCTTATCTCCTGTTTTGTATGAAGGGATTCAGCCCGGAGGACAGTTGACAGGTACGAATGACGTTGAGAATTTTCCGGGCTACCCCGATGGAGTCAGCGGTTTGGAAATGATGGAAGACTTGAAAAAACAAGCCCTCCGGTTTGGCGCCGACATTCGTCCCGGTATTGCCACCGGTTGCGATTTATCAAAATCGCCGTACAAAATAATCATAGACGGCGAAAAACAAATCGAAACGGAAGCGCTGATTATTTGCACCGGCGCAAGCGCCAGGTACTTGGGCATTCCCGACGAAGCCAAATATGCCGGAAGGGGCGTTTCGGCCTGCGCCACCTGCGACGGATTTTTTTACCGTAAAAAAACGGTTGCTGTTGTCGGGGGCGGCGATACGGCTTGCGAAGAGGCCATATATCTGGCCGGACTGATGGAAAAAACGTATATGATTGTCAGGAAAGGGCATTTACGCGCCTCACAAATCATGCAGGACAGGGTATTGAATCATCCGAAAATAAAAATATTATTCAACACGAATGCATTGGGACTGTTCGGGGAAAAAGCGGTGGAAGGCGTTCATTTAGTGCGTCATGCCGGTACGCCGCAGGAAGAAAAGTTCGACATTGCCATCGACGGTTTCTTCTTAGCCATCGGGCATACGCCTAATTCCTCTGTTTTCAAAGATTATTTGGAATTGGACGAAACCGGCTATATCCTGACGCAGGGAAGAAGTACGAAAACAGCCATTCCGGGCGTTTTTGCAGCCGGCGACGTAGCCGATCCTTATTACAGGCAAGCGGTTACCGCAGCAGGAAGCGGCTGCATTGCCGCCATTGAAGCAAAACGATATTTGGTGAACAGTGAACGGTGAACAGGCTCACACTTCACTGTTCTCCTTTCTCCCCTTCACCGTTCACCCATTAAATATGCCAGTCAATATACCTCATAATTTACCCGCCGTTGAGATTCTCAAAAAAGAGAACATTTTTGTGATGGACAACTTACGCGCTGCCACTCAGGACATTCGTCCGCTGAAAGTAGCGTTACTGAACCTCATGCCCGTAAAAATCGTAACGGAAACAGATTTTGTACGCCTGCTTTCCAACAGTCCGCTGCAAGTGGAAGTAGATTTGGTAAAAATGCAAACGCACGAAAGCAAACATACGCCTCCGGAACATTTGGCCACTTTTTACAGGAATTTTGAAGACATCCGCAAGGAATATTACGACGGAATGATTATCACGGGAGCGCCTGTCGAAACGCTTGATTTTGAGGATGTAACCTATTGGGAAGAATTGACGGGAATCATGGACTGGGCGGCCCGCCACGTTACTTCCACGCTGTACATTTGCTGGGGAGCGCAAGCCGGCTTGTACCATTTTTACGGGATTGACAAATATCCTTTGGCTAAGAAAAAATTCGGCGTATTCAGGCATACGCTTAATCATCCGGGCATATCGCTTTTTCGCGGATTTGACGGCGAATTTTATGTGCCTCACAGCCGGCATACAGAAATCCGCAGGGAAGATATTCTTGCAAATCCCGCGTTAAGCCTGCTTTCCGAATCGCCGGAGGCCGGCGTTTACCTTGTCATGTCGCGCGGCGGACGCGAAATTTTCATCACCGGACATTCCGAATATGCCCCCGAAACTTTGCACAACGAATACATGCGCGACCTTGCCAAAGGCCTCCCGATTGAAATGCCGGCCAATTATTACAGGGACAACGATCCCGCCCAAGGCGTTTGCGTACGGTGGCGCGCCCACGCCCACCTCATGTTCAAAAACTGGCTGAATTATTATGTTTATCAGGCTACTCCTTTCAATCCGAAGGAAATAGAACGGCTGGAAGACATCAGTGTTTGAGTAATGCAGGTTTTCCGCAGGGCGCAAAGGTGAACCGGTTGCCGTTTTATTGCAAACTTTCCAGCATCCTTTTCAAAACCACCTGGCAGGCTATTTCACGATTGGCGGCTTCGGGAATCACGATGGACTTCGGGCTTTCAATCACGTCGTCGGTTACAATCATGTTGCGGCGAACCGGCAGGCAGTGCATGAAAAACGCCGAATCGGTCAGCGACATCTTTCCCGCGTCAACAGTCCAGTGCATATCCTTGCTGAGAACCTGTCCGTAAACATCGTCCCGGAAAGCCGACCAATTCTTGGCGTAGATAAAATCGGCGCCTTCAAAAGCCTTTTTTTGATCATACTCCACTTTAGCCCCCCGCACAAATTGCGGGTCAAGTTCGTAACCTTCGGGATGCGTAATTACAAAATCCACGCAGGCCTCGTTCATAAAATCGGCAAAAGAATTAGGCACCGCCTGCGGCAAAGCCTTCGGGTGAGGCGCCCAGGTAAGCACAACTTTCGGCCTCGGTTTGGTTTTAAATTCCTCGATGGTAATCAAATCGGCGAAAGCCTGCAAGGGATGGACGGTAGCACTTTCCATACTGAAAACCGGACGACCGGAATATTGAATAAACTGGTTCAGAATTTTTTCACCATAATCATCTGCTTTGTTCTCAAACCGGGCGAAAGAACGTACGCCGATAATGTCGCAATAAGCCCCCATGACGGGAATGGCTTCCAGCAAATGTTCCGTTTTATCGCCGTCCATCACAACGCCGCGCTCGGTTTCCAAACGCCATGCACCCTGGTTTACATCAAGCACCATG
Source organism: Dysgonamonadaceae bacterium (assembly GCA_031282925.1). GTDB lineage: Bacteria > Bacteroidota > Bacteroidia > Bacteroidales > Azobacteroidaceae > Azobacteroides. The sequence continues at coordinate 3,127 of JAITCT010000174.1, forward strand.
CTGTTCATGCCCAAATTCATAGCCGCTTTCTGCGAACTTAACCGCGTTCGTAAACTTGAATTGAAAAATACCAGCGCCACGGTTTTGTTTGCACCTGACGCTTTGCAGGCAAAACGGTTTTTTTTCACTTCCAGCGCTTCGCGAAGCGCTGCATTCAAATCGCCCAAATCTTTTACATGCGTAAATGTTTTCATATTTCTTTATCCGTTATTATTTCCTGATTTGTCCCCGCCCGTCAATCAGCCATTTATAAGTTGTCAGCTCTTCCAGAGCCATAGGGCCGCGGGCATGAAGTTTCTGCGTACTGATGCCGATTTCGGCGCCTAAACCGAACTGGGCGCCATCGGAAAACGATGTCGGCGCGTTTACGTAAACACAAGCTGCATCTGCCTGATTTTGAAACCGTCCGGCTGTTTCCCCGTTTTCGGAAACAATACATTCGCTGTGCCGGGAGCCGTACCGCGCAATGTGTTTGAGCGCTTCCTCCATATCGGGAACAGTTTTGACGCTCATTTTATAATCCAGAAATTCAACGCCGAAATGTTCTTCCGCAGCATGTTGCAGCAAGTTATCGGGATAAAAACCCGACAGCGCTTGATGGGACGGTTCATCGGCATAAATAATCACGTTACCGGCCTGCAGCTTTTCGCAGATAAAAGGCAAATCGGAAAGCCTTTTTTCGTGAATAATCAAACAGTCCAAAGCGTTGCAGACACTTACGCGGCGCATTTTGGCGTTGGCGACAACGGCTTGCCCGATTTCCCTGTCGCCTTCCGCATCGAAATAAGTATGGCAAACACCCGCGCCGGTTTCAATAACCGGAATTTTTGCGTTTTCCCGCACAAATTGAATTAAACTCCGGCTGCCGCGCGGTATAATCAAATCAACAAAGCCGCAGGCGTTCAACAGTGCGGCGGTTGCCTCCCTGCCGGAAGGCAGCAGCGTACAGCAGGCCGCAGGTATGGAAAAAGATTGCAGGACTTCCCTGATTGCCGACACAATGGCCCGGTTGGAATATTCGGCGTCGGAGCCGCCTTTCAGGACACAAACGTTGCCAGCCTTGAAGCAAAGCGAAAAAACGTCGAGGCTTACATTAGGCCGCGCTTCGTAGATAACGCCGATGACGCCGAACGGGACGCTCGTTTTTTTGATTTTCAAACCGTTCGGACGAACGGTTTCCATCAGGATTCGTCCCGAAGGCGAAGGTAAATGAATAACGTTTTCCAAATCGGCAACAATTCCTTCTATCCGTTCGGCAGTCAGTTTCAGGCGGTCATATTTAGGATCGGAAGGATTCATCCTGTCCAGGTCTTTTTGATTTTCAGCAAGGATGATCTGTGTTTTATCCAGTATGTTTTCGCCTGTCGAATGCAGGGCGGCATTAATCCTTTCCTCCGAAAGCATTAATAATGTTTTTCCCGCTTTTTGCGCGTCTTCCAGTAAAGTTTTCATGCGATCTTTTAAATGAGTTATGAATTACACAGGCAGATAAATAATTATTTTTTTATATTCCCTGTTGACAAAATAGCGGCGCAAAT
>JAITCT010000294.1 GCA_031282925.1 Dysgonamonadaceae bacterium
ATCAGCAGCGAAGCGGAAAAATCCGTTTTATAATACCAAAAGGCTTCTTTGGAAATTTGCCGGATAACATCCCAGAAGTAGCAAAACCGGAATGAATAGACGAACAGGAGCAGATAAACCCCGGCTACAATGGACAGGAAAATGATGTTTTTTTTACTTAAAGGAAAACGGTATTTAACAATATCGGTATATAAACGTTTCATCTATATGTATAAAATTAGAGTGTAATTGCTAAACGCATGAGTTACAAGTTACAAGTGAGTGCAAAGATACATAAAATTGTCCGAAGCGGCAAATACAAATGATTTCTGATAAAAAACCGCTATCTTTGTAAGACGATTTATTTATATTCTTACTTTAAATGATAATGAACAAACAACTTTTTTTAGGCGACGAAGCTATTGCTCAAGCTGCCATTGATGCCGGTTTATCCGGCGTTTATTCTTACCCCGGAACGCCTTCTACGGAAATCACCGAATATATTCAAAATGCTGTGAAAAAGGAACATATTCCGTTTCTACATGCCGTGTGGTGCAGCAACGAAAAGACGGCTGTGGAAACGGCTTTGGGCATGTCATACGCCGGTAAACGGACGCTTTCGTGCATGAAGCACGTGGGACTGAATGTGGCTGCCGATGCTTTCATGAATATCGCCATGACGGGAATCAACGGCGGAATGATTATTGTTACTGCCGATGATCCTTCCATGCATTCTTCCCAAAGCGAACAGGATAACCGGATATACGGGAATTTTGCCATGATTCCGGTATTCGAGCCGTCCAATCAGCAGGAAGCCTACGACATGGTTTACGAAGGTTATGATTTATCGGAAAAATTGGGTTATCCGATTCTACTCCGCATTACGACCCGCATGGCACATTCCCGCGCAGGTATTGTAACGCGGGACAGGAAGCCGCAAAATCCCATCCGGTTGGAAAAAGAAGCGAAGTCGAAATATATCCTGTTGCCGGCGAATGCGAGAAACCGTTTTAAGCGGCTGATTGAAGCGCAAAGTGCATTTTTGGAAGCGTCGGAACGGTCGAAGTATAATTGGTTCAGCCCCCCCAACCCCTCCGAAGGGGGGGCTTCTTCGGTTGAAGATGTCGGCAGGGCTGTTGTTCCTGTAGCTCCCCCTTCGGGGGGGCACGGGCGGGAGCGCGGCATCGTAGCCTGCGGCATCGCCTTCAACTACCTGCAAGAGAATTTTCCCAATGGTTTTGAAAATCCGGTGCTGAAAATCAGCCAATACCCGTTGCCAAAAAAACAACTGCTGCAATTAGTGGAAGCCTGCGATGAAATCCTGGTTTTGGAAGACGGTTTTCCCGTGGTGGAAGAACAGTTAAAAGGCTATTTGGGAACCGGTCTGAAAGTTCACGGACGCTTGGACGGGACCTTGCAACGCGATGGCGAACTCACGCCGGACAAAGTTCGGAAAGCCCTTGGCCTGGAAGTCGTTTCTCCATACAATGTGCCGGAAATCATTACCGCGAGACCACCCGCCCTTTGTGCCGGCTGCGGTCATCGAGACGTTTACGAGGCTTTGAACGAGGTGATTAAAGAATATAATGCGGCTAAAGTTTTCAGTGATATCGGATGTTATACTTTGGGAGCATTACCTCCATGGCAGACCATTGACTCCTGTGTGGACATGGGCGCATCCGTCACCATGGCGCGGGGCGCGGCCGATGCCGGAATTTTCCCTTCCGTAGCGGTTATCGGCGATTCGACCTTCACCCATTCGGGCATGACCGGTTTGCTGGACTGCGTCAATGCGAATGCAAATGTGCTGATTATCATTTCCGATAACGAAACGACAGGTATGACAGGCGGCCAGGAGTCGGCGGCTACCGGAAGGATTCATGATATTTGCAAAGGTATCGGCGTTCATCCCGACCATTTGCACGCCATTGTCCCGCTGAGGAAAAATCATGAAGAACTCAAAGCGTTAATACGAAAAGAAATTGAATATCAAGGCGTTTCCGTTATTGTTCCCTGCCGGGAATGTATTCAAACACATGCACGGAAAGTGCGAAAAAATAAATAATGCCACGGATGCACGAATTAACACGAATAGTATTAGTGAAAAATTAGTGAATTAGTGGCAAAAAAAATTTACGAATAAAATATAAACGAATGAAGACAGATATTATATTAGCCGGAGTCGGTGGTCAAGGTATTCTCTCCATTGCGGCGGTAATCGGGGAAGCGGCATTGGAAGACGGACTTTATATGAAACAATCCGAAGTGCACGGCATGAGTCAGCGCGGGGGCGATGTGCAGTCGCATCTCCGCATCAGCGACCGGCCTGTGGCTTCCGACTTAATTCCCTTGGGCTGCGCGGATATCATCATTTCCCTCGAACCGATGGAAGCATTGCGTTACTTACCTTATTTGAAAAAAGACGGTTGGATTGTCGCCAATTCCAATCCGTTTGAGAATATCCCCCATTATCCCGACAGGGAAAAAATGATGGCGGAATACGACAAACTGCCTCACACGATTGTTCTCGATGTGGAACAAATGGCCAAAGATTTGGGCGCCTTGCGTTCAAGCAATGTTATCCTCTTGGGAGCGGCGTCGCCCTATCTTCCGATTGATTTTTTCAAATTAGAAAACGGGATACGGAATATTTTCGGCAGGAAAGGCGAGGCTGTGGTTGAAATGAATTTGGAGGCTTTGCGGGCAGGAGCGGGTAAGGCTTGACGTGATAAACTATGACGCTTCCGCGATGACCCACCGGCTTAAAATGCGTTCTTCCGCGCTGAACTCCGCCCCGACTTTTACAATTTT
>JAITCT010000340.1 GCA_031282925.1 Dysgonamonadaceae bacterium
ATTCCATCAATCAATCGACCCGCCCGAAACCGAAAACCAGAGCGGAAAAACGGCGCGAACGGGTGGAAAAAGAAAAGAAAGCTGCTTTGGCCGCGCAAATCAAAAAAACCGAACAGGAAAAAGCGAAAGTTGAAAAGAAAGACAAACCGGTTTTGCTTAAAAAGACTGAGGCGAATGAAGCAAAAAAGAAAAAACGCACCCGCATCCAACGCGAAAAAATAGATATTGAAAAAGGCGTTCAAACTGCCAATAAACAGGAAGGTTCTCGTCCGAAACTCCGGAAACCTTTTGTCCTTAAAAATGAAGTCAGCGAAGAAGACGTCCGGAAACAAGTCCAGGAAACGCTTGCCCGCTTGACGAGTAAAGGCCAAAAGAAAGGCGCCAAATATCGCAGAGAAAAACGCGACGCCGTTTCGCAACGCCAAAGCGAACAGTATAAAATGGAGGCGCAGGAAAGCAAAACTATCAAAATCACGGAATTTGTAACTGCCAATGATTTGGCAAGCATGATGAGCATCCCTGTCGTCAAAATTATTTCCACCTGTATGAGTATCGGCATCATGGTTTCCATCAACCAGCGTTTGGATGCCGAAACGATCAATATCATCGCCGAAGAATTCGGATACAAAACGGAATATGTCAGCGCGGAAGTAACGGAAGCCATTTCCGAAGAAGAAGACCGTCCGGAAAATCTGGTTTCCCGTCCGCCGATTATTACGGTGATGGGTCACGTTGACCACGGTAAAACTTCTTTGCTTGACAATATCCGCAAAACGAACGTGATTGCCGGCGAAGCGGGAGGAATCACGCAACACATAGGCGCTTACCATGTAGAATTACCCGGCGGGCGGAAAATTACTTTCCTTGATACGCCCGGACACGAAGCGTTTACCGCTATGCGCGCCCGCGGTGCAAGTGTAACCGACATTGCCGTTATCATTGTGGCCGCCGACGACAGCGTGATGCCGCAAACCATCGAAGCGATTAACCACGCTTCAGCCGCAAGTGTTCCTATGGTGTTTGCTATCAACAAAATAGATAAGCCGGGAGCTAATCCCGAAAAAATAAAAGAAGCACTGGCCAATATGAACTATTTGGTGGAAGAATGGGGGGGCAAACACCAGTCGCAGGATATTTCGGCCAAACAGGGAATCGGAGTTAAAGAACTGTTGGAAAAAGTGTTATTGGAAGCGGAATTGCTGGATTTGAAAGCCAATCCGAAGCGGAAAGCCATAGGATCGGTTATTGAGTCGTCTTTGGATAAAGGGCGGGGTTACGTGGTTACCATGCTGGTGCAAAACGGAACACTTCGTCAGGGCGATATTATTTTGGCGGGAACTCACTTTGGCCGCGTAAAAGCGATGTTTAACGAAAGAAATCAGAAAATCACGGAAGCCGGACCTTCGGAACCCGTATTGATTCTCGGTTTCAACGGCGCTCCGCAAGCCGGCGATACCATCCATGTGATGGATACGGAACAGGAAGCGCGGGAAATTGCCGCCAAACGCGAACAACTGCAACGCGAACAGGGCTTGCGTACCGGCAAACGCCTGACGCTTGACGACATCGGCCGCCGGATTGCCATCGGCAATTTCAAACAGTTGAATATCATTGTCAAAGGAGATGTGGACGGGTCGATTGAGGCGCTTTCGGATTCGTTGCTGCGTTTGTCCACCGAACAAATCCAAGTCAATGTTATTCACAAAGGAGTAGGGCAAATATCCGAATCGGATGTTATTTTGGCGGCTGCTTCGGATGCGATTATTGTGGGATTCCAGGTGCGCCCGTCTTTGTCGGCAAGGAAATCGGCCGAAAAAGAAGGTGTTGATATCCGCTTGTATTCAATTATTTACAATGCAATTGAAGAAGTGAAAGCAGCTATGGAAGGAATGCTTTCGCCCGAAATCAGGGAAGAAATCACGGGTATTATCGAAATCCGCGAAGTATTCAAGATTACAAAAGTCGGTACGGTTGCCGGATGCCTGGTACGCGAAGGTAAAATCAAGCGAAGCAACAAAATCCGGTTGATTCGCGACGGTATTGTTGTCTATTCCGGCGAATTGGGCTCTTTGAAACGTTTCAAAGACGACGTCAAAGAAGTGATGCAAGGATATGAGTGCGGTTTGAACATTCATAGCTTCAACGATATTAAAATCGGGGACGTTGTTGAGGCTTTTGAGGAAATTGAAGTGAAACAAACGCTTTGAGAATGTAAAACTAAGAGTTATGAATTGGGTAGATTTGGTTGTATGGATATGTTTGGGGACGGGGCTTGCAAAGGGATTGTCCGACGGGTTAATTAAACAGCTTGTCTCGTTTATTTCTTTAGTATTGGCCATTGTGTTTTCAGGAATGGTTGCCGGCATATTGCGCAGTTTTATGGATTTGCGGGTTCACGACGCTATATACTATATTATGGCGTTTATCCTTATTATTACTGTTTTTGCTTTATTGGCAAATGTGATTGATAAAATCATCAAGTTTACTCCCGTGGGGATACTCAACCGGTTGGCGGGGGGCGTTTTCGGAGTTTTAATTTGGTTGCTTTGCTTGAGTTTTGCACTGAATATCTTGTCTGTATTTGATTCCAAATCAATGATTATTCATAAAGAAACACAGGAAAAATCGGCAACTTACGCTTCTGTTAAAATGGTATTGCCGATAGTTTAC
>JAITCT010000332.1 GCA_031282925.1 Dysgonamonadaceae bacterium
AAAGCATAAAGCATTATGAAAAGTCCTCTGAGGGATTTTTAATCAAACTCATTGCTTTCATTTGGGCGTATACTTTTAATAATTTGCACAAGCTATAAATAGCAACTTAAATTAACTACTGGTTCCACTCCTGAAAGTATTTGGAAATGGCTTACGGCACAGTTTACAAACAGGCTGCCGTGTATGTGCTTTTGCACGGTTTGGGATTCAGTTTTCAGCGGGCACATGGAAAGTACCCCGAAAGAGACGAAACCAGGCGCGAAAAGGCAAAAGTCAATAGACTTCTTCGGAAAATAGAGAAGTAGTCCACCAAGACTGTATCTTTGCATCATGTTTTACAGGGATATGGAAAAATAAGTATTGTGAAATTTAAACGTTAGGCGTCAAAGGTGAGGTATTTGAGCAGATGCCTGAAGTGTTGAATGCATCGAAAGCCGGTTTGAGAAAACATTCCTTCAGGGGCGTTCCGGCCAAATTAAGCAATGCGGATACATTACTGCTTTTACTGATGTACTGTCGGGAGTAGCGTACGCAGTTTCATATGGGGTTACTTACGGTCTTTCGGAAAGCCGTGTTTGTGAGATAATAAACGAGGCAGAGAGCATTTTGACAGGTGATTCCCGTTTTCATTTTCCGGGCAGGAAGGCACTGCTCAAAGAAGAATAGTATTGATAGCTGTTACGGAAAGTCCGGTTGAACATCCTGAAAAAACAGCGATTAAATTATTGGGACAGGAAAAAGCGTCACGGGCAAAAGTCCCAAACTGTCGCAGACAAAGCCAGCCGGACAATACTTTGCACAGCCTTTGACAGGGAGCGCAGGCATGATTTCAAACCGTTCAGAAACAGCGGGGTTTGTCTGAAAAAGGAGACGGAATGCATGGTGGATACCGGTTATCAGGGGATACAGAAACTGCATGGGAGCAGTGTTCTTCCAAAGAAAAAGAGTAAAAGGAATCCGTTAACCGGAGAGGAGAAAAGACAGAATCAACGAATTCCCTCTGTAAGGATCACTGTTGAAAATATTATTCGGGAAGTAAAGATATTCAGGATGATTGCAGAAAAATATCGAACCAGACGCAAGAGTTTTGCTCTTGGATTCAACTTGATAGCTGCTATTTATAACCTTAACTTAGAGTATAAATGATTTCACGAAGAAGTCTAATGAAACTTTTAGCGGGAGGCTAATTTTTACTTCTCAAAATATTCACCATTTGCGACTTACTCCGCTTTTTACCGACCGAATCCGTATATTCCACAACAAGCAAATAAGCGCCCGTCGGCACAAATTTCCCGTTCACCATGCCGTTCCATCCTTTGGCAGGATCTGTCCACCGGTAGAGCAGGTTGCCCCAGCGATTGAATACGGAGGCCTGGAAAGAAAGAACCGAACTGAAAGAGACTTTTAATTCGTCATTGACGCCGGGCGAACTTCCGGGACTGAACGCATTGGGTATTTCGATGCGGGTACTGTCAATAGATACTTTTATAGCTTCCGGCATGTCTGTACAAATGGACTGTGCATCGTCCACTTCCAGCTGTACCTCATAGTTGCCCGTATTTTTAAACGTGTACCGGAGGACAGGATCAGTATAGCGGACAATTGTATTACTGTATTCTCCCGTAACAGGATCCTGTTTTGACACTTTCCATATATAAAAGGTGGCGACCGGCTCATTGGCATACGCAGTAAAAGTATAGCCGATAGGAGCTGACTCCATTTTGTCGGGTGTATACTTTTCGTTATCGCCGAATTCCCTGTCTTTTTCGACGGAATAATGCGCTTCCACTTTTATGGCGCGATATTCTTCCGAAACGGCGGCTTGCGTAATCCCGAAGTGGTCGGCAAAAACGTCCGTCAGCGTGAAAGCCGTGTTTGTAAGCGGAGGATTATCCACTAAAATTTCGGGAAATAATTCGGTTACCGTAAGCGCAGCCTCTGAAGGCAAGAATGTTTTTTGTTCTTCGTTCCATGATAAAGTATTGTAAGTCAAACGAAAATTCCGTTGCAAAACATTCCGTCTTCCGCCTGTGCCTGTGTAATAATAAACAGTTGGAACATCCGCATCGGCAATAAGTTTCAATTGCTCGCAACGGTATTCGTCTTCTTCCACTTTCAAACCGGAAATGCGGGGAACGTACAAGCTGTAATCAACAATCCAAATGTAACCGGTTGCCATGTGAGCGTCTACATAATAACCGTAACCCTCCTGAATATCGGTAATTGAGGAAATATTACCGTTTTGTGTACAAGGTACGGAAACCGCGTCTTCAATTGATTCCTTGTACCGGTACCATTGATGTTCGCCGGGTTGCGAAGAAGTAAATTTGATTTGCGCCCCGTCAAGCCCGTTCAGCAGATATATTTCCGTGATGCCGTTTTTATGAACCGATAAGGGTTGGCTGTTTCCGCCGCTCACTTCATACTGGGCAAAAAGCGGACAAAATAAGAAAAAAGTGGCGATGATAAAAAGTAAACTCTGTTTCATGTGTCGTATATATTATTTTTTTTCCTACCTTTGCAAATCGTATAAGTTGAAATTTTTTTAATTATGTTACATCGTTATCTCATACTTCTACTGTTTGCTTGTTTACAATTCTATAACGTAAAATCAGCAAATGCATTTTATCCGGAATCAACTTTTTTCACCGAAGACGGCGATTATTTCCTGCATACGGTAGAAAAAGGACAAACCGTATTTTCCATTGCTTCCATGTATCACGTTTCAATAAGTGATATTTATGAACTGAATCCGCAGAGTAATGTCCTTATCAGAATGGGCGAAAAACTGAAAATTCCGCGTGAATCCGCTTCCTGTGTTTATCATGAGATTCAACCGCAAGAGACTTTATACTCCCTGTGCCGGCAATACAAAATGAACAGCGAAGACATTATCGCGGTCAATCCCGATTTGTCCGCCCAAACTTTTCAGGTGGGGAGAATCATCCGCATTCCGGTAAATCAGGCTGCTGCACCGTTAAAAAACGAAAACGAGACGATTAAAGTGAAACCCAATGCTGTGCCACGGGTTACTTCCGTTCAATCCGTCGAAACCGTTCGGGTAGCCCTTTTATTGCCTTTCGGATTGAAAGATAACGAGGCAGGCGAAAATATGGGAGTACGGATGGTTGAATATTATGAAGGATTCCTTTTGGCTTTGAAAGCACTCAAAAGCAAAGGAATTGCCGTTAACCTGCAAGTGTATGATGTAGGTTCGGGCATAAAAAAAATTTCCAATATCTTGAAAAAAGACGAAATGCAAAACGTTCATCTGATTATCGGAGGCGTTTCGGACGAACAAATCAAAATCATTTCTCACTTTTCAAACAGCAACAGGATTCCTTATGTAATTCCCTTTACGTCAACGAGTAACGAACTTTTTAACAACCCCGTGTCGTATCAGGTAAATACGCCCCAAACCATTTTGTATGGCAAAGGGTCAACTCTTTTTATTGACAAATGTGGAAAGTCCCATATCCTTTTGATTTCAACGGAAAAAGGTGCGTCCAATCAATCGGAATTTACCGGCTTGCTGCGTTCCGGTATGGAGGAAAAGCAAATTCCTTTCAAAACGGTTTCTTTAAAACGGATTCTTGATTCGGATTTTATTTCCGAATTGAATATGTGGGCAAATAATGTGTTGATTCCCGATGATGACAGTCCGGAAACAATAGAGAAGATGATTACTCCCTTGCTGGCTATTCAAAAAAGACATCCTGAATACCAAATTTCACTTTTCGGATATCCGCGCTGGCAAACCTACGCTTCAAAATATTCCGATAGTTTTTTTCAGTTGCATACTTCTTTCTTTAGTGTCTTTTATACAAACTTGATTTCTCGGGAAGTGAAAGATTTTTACAATACCTTTTACAAGTGGTATGGCCGGACTATTTTAAATAACTTCCCGAAATTCGGTATTTTAGGATACGATACGGGAATGTATTTCATGCAAGCCGTTTATGCACACGGAACAGATTTTGCAACGAAAATTAACGAATTGAAATACAACGGCCTTCAAACGAATTTTTATTTTGAGAGAGTAAATAATTTGGGAGGATTTATCAATACAAACCTGTTTTTAGTGAACTACAATCCTGATTATTCTATTACCCAAACAAGTGTCAAATAGTTGGATATGAGACAATTTACATTTGCTTTTTTCTCTTTTTTATTCCAGTTTACTTGTGGACAAACAAATTCCTTTTCGTCCGAATGGGTTGTCGGCGTTAACGGAGGCGTAAATCTTTCGCAAATGCGGTTCAATTCAGGATATTATGTTCCGCAGGGACTTTATATGCAACCTTCAGGCGGGCTTACGGTACGGTACATTTCGGAAAATCATTTCGGGATTATCGGGGAACTGAACTATTCTTTATGCGGATGGACGGAAAAAAAAGATACCTTGAATAATGCACATCCGAACGAATATACCCGTTCGCTGACCTATCTCGAAATTCCGTTGTTGACGCATCTCTATTTTACTCTGGGGAAACGCGCCCGTCTCATTATCAATGCAGGGCCGCAGTTCAGGTATAATATCGGCGAAGAAGTGAAGAAAAAGATGATCAATGATGAAAATACGAATTGGCCCTATTATGACGACGAATACAAAGTAAGCCGTAAATTCGATTATGGTTTGAAAGGAGCGCTTGGCATTGAAATCCTGACCGGAGTTGGCTCTTTTATACTAAATGGAAATTACTATTTTGGTCTGGCAGATGTTTTTAACAACAAACGGGCTGATGTTTTCCAGGCTTCTTCCAATCAAATCATCGGCATTAATCTGATTTATTTGATTCGGATAAAAAAGTAAAGAAGAATACAATGTAAATATGAAAATTTCCCAAATTATAGCAGAATTAGAAGATTATGCACCGCTTTCGCTTCAGGAAAACTTTGATAATTCGGGCTTGCAGACAGGCGACGTTTCCGTGGAAGTGCGGGGCGTTCTCTTGTGTTTGGATGTAACGGAAAATGTTATAGACGAAGCGATTAAAACGGACTGTAACCTGGTTATATCCCATCATCCATTGCTGTTCAAGCCTTTGAAAAAACTGACGGGGACAACGTATGTTGAACGTTGCGTAATCAAAGCCTGCAAAAACGATATTGTCATTTATGCTTCGCATACCAATATGGACAATGCTTTCGGCGGCGTCAACTATCACTTGGCAGGGAAAATCGGTTTGCAAAGCGTCCAAGCTTTAAGTCCGAAAAAAGATTGTTTGCTGAAATTAATCACATTCGTTCCCAAAACGCAAGCGGAAACAGTCAGAAATGCTTTGTTCGACGCAGGCGCCGGACAGATTGGGAATTATGATTCCTGCAGTTTCAACGCTTCGGGTTCAGGCACTTTCCGCGCTGGCAGGAACGCACATCCTCACGCTGGCAGGATCGGCGAATTTCACACCGAACCGGAAATTCGCATTGAAACGATTGTCCCGGTTTATAAAAAGTCAGCGATACTCAGGGCGTTGCTGTCCGTTCATCCTTATGAAGAACCTGTTTATGATTTTTACTCTTTGGAAAACGAATGGGTGCAAGTCGGTTCCGGAATCGTCGGCGAACTTCCGACTCCAGAAAGTGAAGAATCATTTTTGCAGAAACTAAAAACAGGTTTTAGCCTGAAAATACTTAAACATTCGCCGTTTACGGGAAAACAAATCCGAAAAGTTGCTTTATGCGGCGGAAGTGGAGCATTTTTAATTCCCGACGCCATTGCTTGCGGAGCGGATATTTTTATCACCGGCGAAGCAAAATACAATGATTATTACGATGTGGATAACCGTATTCTTTTGGCCGTTATCGGACATTACGAATCGGAAGTCGCCACAAAAGAGATATTTTATGATATTATTACAAAAAAAATTACTAACTTTGCACTTCACTTTTCAACGGTGAACACGAATCCCGTAATTTTTATGTGAATCTTAAGATATGGCAAAAAAAGAACAAGAAGCTGCAAAAAAAGCACCAAAAACAAGTTCGGCGAAAACTAAAAAAAAGGCGTCTGCCGAACAGATAAAAGAAATACAACCTGCGATTAATCAAGAAAGTAATGTGGATCAATCAGCAGTAGGAGAGGGCGATTTTTCGGTTGAGCAAAAGATGGTCAATTTATATAAGTTGCAAACCATGCTTACGGAAATTGATAAAATCAAAACACTTCGCGGCGAACTTCCTTTAGAAGTACAAGACTTGGAAGACGAAGTAGCCGGGTTGCAAACGCGCATCCAGAATTTCCATTTAGACAGTAAGGATATTGATACCGCTATCGGACAACAACGAATCAAAATTACCGATTCTAATACCTTGATAAATAAGTATAAAGAACAATTGGATAATGTCCGGAACAACCGAGAATTTGATAATCTTTCGAAAGAAATTGAGTTTCAGGGTCTCGAAGTGGAATTGGCGGAAAAACACATTCGGGAGTTTACAGCCGAATCGAAAATGATTAACGAAGAAATTGTCAAAAATAAAGCCTTGTTGGAGGAACGCCAAGCCGATTTGAAGTCCAAAAAAGAGGAACTGGATGAAATTGTTTCCGAAACGAAAATTCAGGAAGAACAGCTACGGGAAAAAGCCAAACAATTGGAAATAACAATTGAACCCCGTCTTTTATCTGCATTCAAGCGCATTCGTAAAAGCGCCCGTAACGGTTTGGCCGTTGTTTATATCCAACGCGACGCTTGCGGCGGTTGCTTCAATAAAATTCCGCCCCAAAGACAATTAGACATTAAACTGCGTAAGAAGACAATTGTTTGCGAACATTGCGGACGGATTATTATTGATCCGCAACTTGC
>JAITCT010000033.1 GCA_031282925.1 Dysgonamonadaceae bacterium
CACCTGGATAAAGCGGGAATTATCGATCCGATCAATCACGGGAAAAAAGAGGAATACGCTAATTTGCTTTATGAGTTGAGAAAAAGCAAAGGCATAACGCCTGAAGAAGCGGCAAAGTTAGCGGAAAACCCGCTGTATCTGGGCTGTTTGATGATAAAGAACGGCGACGCCGACGGGGAAATTGCCGGCGCCCGCAACACAACCGGCGATGTTTTACGCCCGGCTTTGCAAATCATCAAAACCATGCCGGGTATTAGCGTCGTTTCCGGCGCTTTCCTGATGTTTGTACAGGACGCTTCTTATGGTGAAGACGGGATTCTGGTATTTGCCGATTGCGCCGTAATGCCAAATCCGACGGCTAAAGAATTGGCCGAAATTGCCGTTGCCACGGCGCAAACGACCCGCGCAATAGTGGGTGTGGAACCGCGTATCGCCATGTTGAGTTTCTCCACGAAAGGTAGCGCCAAACACGAAACGGTCAATAAAGTCGTTGAGGCCGTCCGCCTGGCGAAAGAAATGGAACCCGGTCTGCAAATTGACGGCGAAATGCAAGCAGATGCGGCATTAGTTCCTTCGGTCGGGAAAAGCAAAGCGCCTGGCAGTACGGTTGCCGGAAAAGCGAATGTATTGATATTCCCGGATTTACAAAGTGGAAATATCGGCTATAAATTAGTGCAAAGGTTGGGCAAAGCCGAGGCGGTTGGCCCGATTTTGCAGGGAATGGCAGCGCCGGTAAACGACCTCTCACGCGGTTGCACGGTAGATGATATTTATAAGATGGTGGCGATTTGTGCAAATCAAGTTAATAAGTAAACGAGTTGACAAGTTAACGATGTGTTACGATTCTCGTTTACTCGTTTACTTGTCAACTCGTTTACTAAAAAATATATTTTATGTCGGAAACAATAAAAGAACCTATTGAGCCTTTCGGACTTTTTTCGAAAGACAAAAAGAAATCACTGTTCTCCAGAATCGGAGTAGTTGGCGCCGGACAGGACGGGCGCAACATTATCCGCTTGACTTCTTCCGCAGGATTGGAAGTCATTTTTATTGAAGTCAGCCAGGAAAGAATTGACTTTGCTTTTGAAAGACTGAGTGCAGGATTGGACAGCAGGATCGAAAACTGGGGTTTAACTCCCAATGAAAAACGCGCTATCCTCGGACGTATCAAAGGTTCGACGGATTATGCCGATTTGAAAGATTGCGATTTTGTAATCGAATGTATCCGTTACGACAAGGAAACCGGCGAGCGGAATACTCATTTGCGCCGGCAGGCTTTTAAGGAAATAGAAAATGTCGTTTCTCCCGAAGCGATTATTGCAACCAATTCGACTACAGTAATTATCAGCGAATTAGCTTCTGTTTTGAAATATAAGGAACGTTGCGTGAGTATGCATTTCCCCGTTGCCCATCCCGACGCCAGGATTTTGGAACTGGTGAAAGGCGCTTATACTACCCAGGAAGTGTATGATAAAGTCTCACTGTTCGCTAAGTTGATTAACTACGAAATCATTGATGTCCATGAAAGCAACGGTCTGGTGAGTATGCGCTTGATTGTTGTGCTGTTGAACGAAGCCTGCCGGATGCTGATGGAAAAAACCGCCAAAATGGAAAGCATTGACCGGCTGACCGTAGTGAGCTATGGGATGAGAATCGGTATTTTCCGGATAGCGGACATTATAGGTATCGAAAAACTGGTCTGCCTGATGGAAGACATGTTCAACGAATACGGAGATAAGAAATACAAACCCAGTCCTGTTTTGTGGAGACTTTACCGTACCCGCCAATTAGGTATGCCGACCGGAAAGGGCTTTTTCATATATAATAATGACGGCGCTTTAGTCGGCCCCAATCCGTTTTTTAATTAATCAATCGGTCATCAAAATGAAAGTTTTAGTATTAAATTGCGGCAGTTCTTCCATCAAATACAAATTGATGGATATGGATGCCAAAGCCATTATGGCTCAGGGTGGTGTTGAAAAAATAGGATTAAACGGTTCTTTTCTTAAAATTACTTTGCCGGATGGCGGGAAAGTAATTTTAGAAGGGGAAATTCTTGAACATCAAGCGGGTATCGAATATATACTTGGCGTTATTACCAGTGAAAAATACGGTTGTATCAAGTCGCTGGACGAAATTGACGCCGTAGGACACCGGGTAGTGCACGGCGGGGAAAAATTCAACTCCAGCGTGTTGATTACCGATGAAGTGATTCAAAAAATTATCGAATGTATTGACTTGGCGCCATTGCATAACCCGCCTAATTTGAGCGGGATATACGCAGTAAGGGAATTGTTGCCGAAAGTTCCGCAAGTCGGGGTTTTCGATACGGCTTTCCACCAAACGATGCCCAATTATGCCTATTTGTACGGTTTACCTTACTCGCTGTATGAAAAATATGCGATCCGGCGTTACGGTTTTCATGGTACCAGCCACCGGTATGTTTCCGAAAGGGCTTGCCGGTTTTTGAATGTGCCTTACGAACAGCAGAAAATTATCACCTGCCACATTGGAAACGGCGCTTCCATATCTGCCATCCGGAATGGGAAATCGGTCGATACTTCCATGGGAATGACTCCCGTAGAAGGTTTATTGATGGGAACTCGTTGCGGCGACGTTGATGCGGGCGTCCTTACCTGCATTATGGAAAAGGAAAATGTCGGTTCACAAGCTATTTCTACGATTGTCAATAAGTATGGCGGCGTCTTGGGCGTATCGGGCGTATCTTCCGATATGCGTGAAATAGGAACGGCTGTAGATAACGGGAATGAACGCGCCGTTTTGTCCCTGAAAATGTACAATTACCGCATCAAAAAATATGTTGGCGCTTATGCAGCGGCCTTAGGCGGCTTTAATATGCTGGCCTTTACGGGCGGAGTCGGCGAAAACCAGTGGCAAACACGCGAAGCGGTTTGTGAAAATATGGAATTTATGGGAATTTATTTGGACAAAGAGAAAAATAAGAGCGTTAGAGGTATCGAAGCGGTCATCTCGACAGACAATTCGCCCGTAAAAGCAGTTGTCATACCAACCGATGAAGAACTGATGATTGCTCAAGACACTTTAAATTTGCTAATCTAAAATTAAAAAATCTGTAAAAATGCTCGTTTTTAACGATATTTAGTTTACAAATGTTTTTAATTAACATTATTTGCACAAAAAAAATTTGCAGGGAAAGAATAACAGGCTTACCTTTGCACTGTGGTTTTTTCATAATAGTATTAGATTTAAGGTTAACAAAGATTGGATTAGGGAATTCGCGAGAATTCCCTTTTTATTTTCCTCTTAATACCGGCTCGCCTGCAAATAACCGTTCCGTTTTCTAATCGGTAAAGGAGCGCCGGTTTACGATAAAGACAGTCAATAAACCCTTTTTTATCGTTGTAACAACGCCATTGTCAATTGATAATTAGGGGATTATTTAGTCGCACTCGTCATTGCGAGTCGCGAAGCGGCGAAGCAATCCAGAGAACACCGCAGTACATTTCCGGATTGCTTCGCCTTACGGCTCGCAATGACGCGGTGGCACAACAAAGGGGCGCTTGGGTGCGCCCCTACGTAATTCGTAACTCGTAATTCGTAATTAAATTTTCACCCCTGCGGTTCGCAATGACGCAGTGAGTTCATCCTTCGCCCAAACACGAAATGCTTAAAATTATTTGATTTACAAAAAAAATGCTTACTTTTGCGCCGTATTTAATCTATGGCGTACAGGGGCATTTTGTAACCCGTAACGCGCAAAGTATAACAATCAATCCAGTTTTTATGAAGTATTGCTTATTGGTAATTTCACTCCTCACTTTTTTTATTCCGGCGGCCGTTTTCGCCCAAAATATAAAAGTAGAGGGCGTAATTGTTGCGGAGGACAAAGAACCGGTTATCGGCGCTTCCGTCACTGTAAAAGAGAATGTGTCTATCGGTACCGTTACCGATGCGGGCGGCAAGTTCAGCCTTCATGTGCCGGCGGGTTCAAAAACATTAGTCATCTCCTGCATCGGCATGAAAACGCTGGAAATTCCCGTGAGGGAACGGATAGAGGCACTGATGCATCCCGATAGCCGCATATTGGAAGAAGTAGTGGTAATGGGTATGACAAAAACGGATAAGCGTTTGTTTACAGGCGCAACTACAAAAATTGACGTTTCCAAAGCCAAATTAGACGGGGTAGCCGACATATCGCGCTCACTGGAAGGCCGTGCGGCGGGCGTTTCCGTTCAAAACGTGTCGGGTACTTTCGGCGCGGCGCCTAAAATCCGCGTCCGGGGTTCAACTTCCATTTATGGTAACTCCAAACCTTTGTGGGTGGTAGATGGCGTGGTTATGGAAGACGCAATCGACATTTCCGGCGACGATTTGTCTTCGGGGAATGCCGAAACTTTGATTTCTTCGGCAATTGCGGGGATTAACGCCGACGACATCGAAAGCATCCAAATCCTGAAAGACGGCTCCGCTACTTCCATTTACGGGGCGCGGGCAATGGGCGGCGTGATTGTGGTTACTACCAAAAAAGGCCGGAGCGGGGTAAACCGGTTATCCTATACGGGTGAATTTACAAGCCGTTTGAAACCCCGCTACAGCGAGTTCAACATCACCAATTCGCAGGAACAAATGGGTATTTATAAGGAACTGGAAGCAAAAGGCTGGCTGGAATTTCAAAATATAGTGCAAAATTCAAAATCGGGCGTATATGGGAAAATGTATGAGTTGATCAATTCCTATCTGGGGAATGATCAATTCGGCGTTGTCCAGAAAACCAACATGATGAACGCTTTCCTGCGCGAGGCGGAATTCAGGAATACCGACTGGTTTGACGAGCTGTTTGAAACAGGCGTTGTTCAAAACCATGCCGTAAGCATCAGTTCCGGCACGGAGAAGTCGTCTTATTATATTTCCCTTTCGGCCATGAATGACCCGGGATGGACGAAAGCAAGTTCGGTGGAACGTTATACGGTCAATGCCAACGCATCCTATCATCTTTCGCCGTCTTTGGAATTAAGGATGCAGGGAAGCGGCTCCCGCCGCGATCAAAAAGCGCCGGGTACTTTGAACCAGGATGTTGACCCTGTTTCCGGCACTGTGGGCAGGGATTTTGATATTAATCCGTATTCATACGCTTTAAATTCGTCGCGCACATTAGACGCCAATACTTATTACAGAAGAAATTATGCTCCTTTTAATATTTTCAACGAACTGGAAAACAATTATATTGACTTAGCCGTAACCGAAGTGAAATTCCAGGGCGAATTGAACTGGAAAATCCTGAAGGGCTGGGACGCAGGCGTATTGGGGGCTTTGCGCTACCAGTCTTCTTCGCAGGAACATCATATCAAAGACCATTCCAATATGGCGATGGCTTACCGGGCGGGTGTGAAAGAAGGGGAAGAGGGCGAAAACGATATTATCCGGGAAAAAAACCCCTATTTATACAGGAATCCGGATGACCCCAGCGCAGAGAAAAACACCGTTCTTCCCGTGGGCGGTATTTACAACTATACGGGCAATACGATGAAAAGCCTTGATTTCCGCGCCTCTACTTCCTATGCGGGCGAGTTTGACGGTATGCACCTGGTTAATTTGTACGGCGGTATGGAAATTAACTCTACCGACCGCGCAAAAACCTGGTTCAGGGGCTGGGGATTCGAATATGATAAAGGGGGAAGTCCTTTTTACAATGAATTGGTATTCAAACAGGGGAAAGAAGAAAATACCGAATATTATACGCATACTTCCACCTTGAAACGGAACGTCGCTTTTTTCGCAACGGGGACTTATTCCTACAAAGGGAAATATGTGGTCAACGGGACAGGCCGTTACGAGGGCAGCAATAAATTAGGCCGCTCGAGAAAAGCCCGCTGGCTGCCTACCTGGAACATAGCGGGGGCGTGGAACGTACACGAGGAAAGCTGGTTTGCAAACAACCTGCTTTCCCGTGCAATGGCCAAAATTTCCTATTCCCTTACCGCCGATGCAGGGCCGGCTTCCGTAACCAATGCGCTTGCCATTTTCAAAGCGAAAACGCCCTGGCGTCCCGCTTCGTCCGTAATGGAACAGGGTTTGGAACTGGTGGAAATAGAAAACTCCGAC
Organism: Dysgonamonadaceae bacterium; assembly: GCA_031282925.1. Taxonomy (GTDB): domain Bacteria; phylum Bacteroidota; class Bacteroidia; order Bacteroidales; family Azobacteroidaceae; genus Azobacteroides. The sequence continues at coordinate 6,085 of JAITCT010000033.1, forward strand.
CTTACTTACGAAAAGAAACATGAACTGAATATCGGCATGGATTTCGGCGTATTAAAAGACCGGATTACGGTCGGCGTGGATTATTACCGGCGCAATAACTTTGATTTGATAGGTCAGATATATACCATTGGCGTGGGGGGAGGAGCCGGCGCCGAGGTTCAGGTCGGGAGCGGCGTTGAAATCGAAAGCGATCCCATTTCAAAGTGGGCGAATGTTGCGTCTTTAAAGGCGAACGGCCTGGAACTAAGCATATCGACACGTAATATCGTTACTCCGGATTTCTCGTGGAATACCGGTTTTATATTTACCAAGCAAAGCAATAAAATTACCGATTTGGATTCAAAAACCCAGATGCTCGATCTTGTCAAAGGCAACGGATTTGCGAAAGAGGGCTATCCGGTGCGGGCTTTGTTTTCCATTCCCTTTGTGGGTTTGAACAGCGACGGGCTTCCCGTTTTTATCAATGAAAAAGGAGAGGAAACCGTATCCGATATTAACTTTCAGGAAAACGAGGCGCTGGATTTCCTGGTGTATGAAGGGCCTGCGGAGCCTACCGTACTGGGGTCTTTGGCAAACGACTTTTCATGGAAAAGTTTCCGGCTGAATGTGTTTGTTACCTATTCTTTCGGGAATAAAATCCGCCTGGACAAAGCGTTTTATGACGAATATTCGGATTTGGACGCCATGCCGCGGGAATTTAAGAACCGGTGGATGAAGCCGGGCGATGAAGCCGTTACGAACATTCCGGTTATTGCCAGCCGCCGCCTGGCTCAAACCTATGGAAACCTTGATGTTGCCTACAACGCCTACAATTATTCGACGGCGCGCACGGCAAAGGGCGATTTCATCCGCTTGAAAGAGATTTCTTTGAGCTACGATTTGCCCAAGAAATGGACAGACGCCGTTAAAATCAATAACGCTTCCCTGAAACTGCAGGCAACCAACCTTTTCCTGCTTTATGCGGATAAGAAGCTGAACGGGCAGGACCCCGAATTTTTTAACAGCGGGGGGGTTGCTACTCCCATGCCGAAACAGTTTACTTTCAC
>JAITCT010000069.1 GCA_031282925.1 Dysgonamonadaceae bacterium
ACATCCAAACCTGATGGCTTCATATCTTTTTTGATTATGACGATTTAATTCCCTTCAAAGGTACGAAAATATTGGGTTTAGTTTTTTTTGATTAAATCTGTCGCGATGGATACCCACCCTCGCCTGTTTTTATTCGTTTGTGTGTAAATTGAGGTTTTTATGCTATCTTTGTACTTTTGTGTCTTCGTGTTCAAGTAATTTCCCATTTGTCGCAGTGCGATTGCGAAGTCCTGTCATTCCCGCCTGTGCGGGAAACAACGTTCGGCGGAGCCAATGACAGGGCGCGACAATTTGAAATACACCCCTCGTAATTCGTAATTTTTTAGTTCCCACTCCCCCTCGGCTCCAAAGTAATAATCGGTATCAGCATTTCCTCCAAAGAAATGCCGCCATGCTGGAAAGTATCCTTATAATACTGTACATAATAGTTGTAATTATTGGGATAAGTGAAAAAGCCGGTATTCATGGCAAAAATATAGCGCGTGCTGATATTGGGAGAAGGCAATCCCACGGTTTCCGGCTCTTTGATTTCAAAGATTTCTTTCGGATTGTAGGTTAAGTTCTTACCTAATTTGTACCGCAGGTTGGTATTGGTATTTTTATCGCCTGCCACTTTGACCGGCTCCGTTACCCGGATGGTTCCGTGATCGGTAGTGAGGATAATTTTGCCGCCCTTTTCCGAAATTTTCCTGAAAAGTTCAAGCGTAGTGGAATGTCTGAACCAGGAGCGGGTTAGCGAACGGTAAGCCGCTTCGGTAGAGGCCAGTTCCCGTATCATCTTCGACTCGGTGCGGGCGTGCGAAAGCATGTCCACAAAATTCAGGACAATGACATTCAACCGGCAGTTATCCAACTGGTTGAAGTTTTGCAATATTCTTTCTCCGTAAGCCGAATCGTTGATTTTATTGTAGGAAAAAGTATATTTTTTCCGGAAACGTTCGATTTGCGTTTTAATTAAAGGGGCTTCGTTCAGGTTTTTACCTTCTTCCGATTCTTCGTCCACCCAAAGGTCGGGAAACATTTTCTCAATCTGTGCGGGCATCAGTCCGGAAAAAATCGCGTTACGGGCATATTGCGTTGCCGTGGGCAAAATAGAACAATACAAATCCTCACTGAACGTGAAAAAATCGGACAGCATGTCTTTGATTTCCCGCCACTGGTCTAAGCGGAAATTATCAATCAGGATGAAGAAAAGGTTTTCGCCGTTGTCAAGCAGCGGGAAAAGTTTTTTCCTGAAAATATCGGGACTCATCAGCGGACGTTCGTCGGGATTGGCCATCCAGGAAGTGTAACTGTTTTTCACGAATTTACCGAAAAGCCTGTTCGCCTCCGATTTTTGCATACGCAGCAAATCCAGCATTCCCGTCTGCGATTCCTCCAGTTCCAGTTCCCAATAAATCAGTTTTTTATAGACTTCCTTCCAGTCCTCGACGGTAAAAGAATCGTTGATTTGCATATCAATTTTGGTAAAATCCTGCCGGTAGCCGGAAGTCATCGTCCGGGTAATGATTTCGTTTTTATGTAAATTCTTTTTGATGGAAAGCAGGATTTGATTCGGATTGACGGGCTTAATCAAATAATCGGCAATTTTACTTCCAATGGCCTGATTCATAATTCCCTCGTCCTCGCTTTTGGTAATCATCACCACCGGGACTTCGGGGTTGATTTCCTTGATAAGCGCCAGGGTTTCCAAACCGCTCAAGCCGGGCATGTTCTCGTCCAAAAAGATGAGGTCGAAAGTCTGTTCGCGGCAACTGTCAACGGCGTCCTGACCGCTGCAAACGGTAACTACCTCAAACCCTTTGTCTTCCAGAAACAGGATGTGGGGTTTCAGGAGGTCAATCTCATCGTCGGCCCATAAGAGTTTGTCTTTTTTCATTTGTTTATTTTATATATTATGGTTATATAAAAAAATAATTTGTGTCTTTGCGGCATTGGATATTGAAAATAAAGGGTAGAATGGCATACCTGCAGGGAAGAAATTAATTGTTTTATATTTAATATCTACGACTATTGTGTTGGCATAATTTGGCGGTTTCATTTTTTCTTCGCTTTCCGTTCCGCTTCACGGGCTTTTTGCGCTTCTTTCCGTAATCGCTCTTTCGCTTTTTGTTCCTGTTTTTTTATTTTTTGTTGTTCTTTTCTCGCTTTTACCGCAGCTTTCCGGGCATCTTCCTTTTCCTTTGCTATGCGTTTTTTATCCGCTTCCTGTTGCTTTTTTTCATCTTTTTTCAGCTTCGCCAAATCTTCTTCCTGCTTCTTTTGGGCTTTCAGCAAAGCAGCATCTTCCGCTTGCTGTTTTTTGAGCATTTCCTTTTGTTCTTTTTCTTTTTGGCGTGCCTGTTCGCGCTCGGCTTTCTCTTTTTCCGCCCGTTCTTTTTTCCGCTGTTTTGCCAACTCTTTTTCTTCTTTTTCCTTCTGTTTGGCATATTCGTCAATAGCGTTGCCCGGAGTTTTCTTTTTGAACAAATTCAAAATGCCGCGAATCGGGTCGGACGAAATTTCATTGTATGTTTTTTGCAAATTATCTACTTTTTGGGTCGCTTCATCATAGATTTTGTCAATTTCGTCGGTCGTATTTTCTTCCTTTGCGTCAGTCGAATCGGTTTGAACGGCAGGTGCTGCATACAGGGAATCCGTTACGGCAACCGGTTCTTCTTCCGGTTCCGTTTCCTCTGCTTTGGAGGCTTCTTCTTCCGGTTTCTCCTCCTCTTTTTTCCTCTGTTCTTCAATTCCGGTTTCTTCTGCTTCCTTATTCAAATTCCATCGCTTAATCAAGTCTTCGCAGCCTTCGCCAAGATGTTCCTCAAAGAAAAGCATGTAATCATTCAGACTTTTTCCTTTCATCAGTGTTGTGTAATTTTCGTGCGAAATCGGAACGATAACAACAGCCTGTCCCAAGTCGTTCACATAACCCGAAGCCTGATTGATCATTTTATAATACTGTATCACTTCCGACAGATTGTTGAATCCGGTTATTTCCAGCGAGCCGATTTCATCGTTAATATCCGTTTTTTGCAGGCCGAAATCGTTCACCATGAAGTTACCGAAATTGAAACTTGCCACGGTAAACAACAACAGGTTTTCGTTAAGACTTCCTTTCGGGAAAATGAACAACAGTTTGTGCGGCGTATTTATATTATCGGTGAAAACCAAAGCGGAATCGGGTACGGCATCGTCCGCAGCGCCAAACCGCATGTTGAATAATCCGCCTTTTGCCAGGGAGTTGTCGCCGGAACTGAGCAGCAATCCCCGCTGGAACCCTTTCATTATTTCGCCGGCCAGAACCGAAACGTCTTCGCCGGGATATTTTTCAATCAGTTGTTTCAACAAAACCTTAAACGTATCGGTTTCGTGTGTTTGTACAAAACTCAAGGCATTGATGAACATAAATTTGGGCATCAAATCCGACTGGTTGTATTTGCTTGAAACCTCCCCGTATATTTCCCGTATAACCGTCGAATTTCCATCCAGATATTCGCTGTAAATTTTTTGATAGAGCGAATCCTGTATAGCAGGCAACATAATTTGGTGGTATTCGTAATCCGGATCGGCCATCGCCAAAGCCAAATCGCTTTCTGGAAATTCGTCACGGATTTTGGATTTGTAGAGGCTGGCCGTTGCCGTATCACCCTGTTTCCAGTACATCAGATAGATATGATGATATGTTTTCAATCTGTTTTCATTTTCGGGATAGCGGATATTGAGAGAATCGAATGTTTCCAGTGCCAAATCGTAATCTTCCAGCATGTCTTTATAAATCACTCCCATGTTGAACAAACCATCGGCGATAATCAGGTTGGACGCTGCAATGTCTTCTTCCGTAACGGGAATTTGTTGCAGATAATATTGCGGGTCTTTCGGGTCTTCGGAAAGCGACTGTTTTTCGCCGGTTTCCGCGTCCCCTGCGAGAGAATCGGCGGGAAGTGCCAAGGAATCGGCGGGGAATGCAGAAGTATCCGTTAAAGAATCGGTTGCGGCAGCTAAATCGTCGTTTTCAGTCATATCCGACAGCGGGGTCTCTTTATTTTTCCTTCGCCAGTCGTCTTCCAGTTTTCGCCTTCCCCATTTTTGCTGGAAAGTGTTTTTGCCGAGTGCAACGGCCTGTTTGCTGTAAAAATAAAACGATTCATTCGATCCGGCAGGACCCGGCATGACGGGCTGTTGCAGCGGTTTCCGGGCGCTTTGCCGTTCGGCCTGTAAATTTTCCTGCTGCGCCAGATATTCATCCATTTCGGCTTTCTTTTTCTCTTCTTCCTCCTTTTTAATCAAATCGTCGATGATTTTTTTGACGACAACCAAGCGTTCTTCTTCCGTCATCCGGGAAAGCCGCAACAAACTGTCCTGCAATTCAACCGCTTCGACATGAACAACTAAGGCGTCCAAAACTTCCGAACGTTTGGATACGCGCGGGAAAGCCTCGTCCTCTTTTTTCAGTTGGGACAGCGCTTCCGAATAATTCGGCTGCGCCTTTACGTATTTCCGCAAATCAAAATAAATATCCCCCAATCGAATCTGGTTCATGGCTTTGGCAATTCCGCCCTGCGTGCTTTTCTCCACGCCTGCTTCATAACTTTCCACGGCTTTGGCGGTATCGGGAACGGTCATATAAACATTTCCCAAAGCGTAATAAATCTGGTCTAAATATTCTTTGTTTTTGGCGCTTTTGGTCATTTTCTCCAATTTCCTGCTTATCTTTTTGATATCGCCTCCCGGATAAACTTCCGTCTGGCGAATTTGGGCGCTCAATTGAAGAATGTAGGGTGCAGTTGAGCCTGCAACTTCCCTGAACATTTTGTATGCCAAATCTTTTTGTCCGGTTACCGCGTACATTTGCCCCAACAGGTATTTCTCGCGCGTGCGCTGGTATTTGTTTTTTTCCGATTTTACGGCGATTTTCATGTAGGGAATGGCTTCGGCATACTGTTTTTGTTTGATTAAAAAATCGGCATAGACAGTTGAAAACCAATCGGTTTGCTTTCCAGGCAATTGGTCGTTATTCAATTTGGCAAGTATATCTTCCGCCTCGTAATACCATCCCAATTCGGAATAGCAACGGGCTTTCCAGATTTTAGCCGGGACGGAAATTTCGGGCTGGGTTTCGTACAAACGCGAAATGTAGGAAAACGAACTGGCGGCTTCCGGAAAATCTCCGTTGTGGAACTGCGACTTCGCCATCAATGTCCAGGCATTGTGCAGAAACGGATTGTATTCGGTGCGGTTCATAAATTCCTTGTACTCAGGATCATTTTGTTTACCGGGTTTTTTATCGGGTTTCGTTTGAATGGAGTGCATTTTTATCGCTTTAACGGCTTTTTCGATGGCCTTGTCGAACGGGCCTCCGCTATTGGCCTTTTCTTTGGGGAGCGCCGAAACCGGATACATCAAAATCATCTCCGAATAATTCTCCTTATGATTTTCCAACTGCGCTTTGTATGCTTCTTTAAATGCCTCATTTCCGTTGAAATACACATTATAACGGGTATTGAACGAATGATACCACCGCGTTCCGCCCGTGTTTTTGGTAGAGGAGCAGGATGCAAGCAGAAGAAGGAACAGGGTGAAAATGAGGTAGCGAGCTTTCATTTATAATATAATGAGTTGCCTTTTTAAACAGGATTTCGGGTTGTTTATTGCCTTTGGGTATTATGTTTGATAAAATATATTGGCAGTGGCGTAAGAGAAATTACGAGTTACGAATTACCGGGGAAATTGACAATTAGGGGATTATTTGGTCGCACTGCGTCATTTTGCGAAGGCGTTAGCCTGAATCAATATAGAGAATTTACGGGTTACGAATTACGAACTACGCAGGGAGCACCTGTGTGTGCGCCTTTGTTGAGGCTGTCTCGAAAGTAAGTCAGCCTCAATTTTATGTTAAAAAGATTGGTATTAAACATTAAATTATTTATCTTTACAGCTGATATTCAAATCAATAAATCTGTGTCGAAAGTAATATTCAAAGCCTGCAATCAAGGTCAAGGCAGCCTGTTTCCAGTGAGTCAGGAAGATAAGATACCTTCTAACGCACCGGTTCGACCTGTTAACCAAACAGTTGATACACTTGATATTCGCGAAATCACAGGCACCTGCAAGAGCGGAGGTACCGCTAGCTACCACCCGCGTATGATGCTTAAAGCAGTACTGTTTTCCTGTTTGAACAGTATTTATTCATGTCGCAAAATCGAAAACGCATTACAGGACAGAATCACATTCATGTGGCTGTCCGCCATGCAGGTACCGGATCACAACACGATCAATACGTTTCGCTCCACACATCTGAAAGACACTATCAATCATATATTTACACAAGTTGTGCTCATGCTTGTTGAGATGGGCTACCTCAGTCTGGATGTAATTTATACAGATGGGACCAAAATGGAATCCCGTGCAAACCGTTACACATTTGTCTGGAGAAAAACAGTGGAAAAAAATAAAGCCAAACTCGAGGAAAAAATCCGGAGGGTTTTAGAACAGATAGAAGAAGGCATCGCCCAGGACAATCAACCAAACGATGACCCCCCCGCACCAATCAACTCGGAAGAATTAAAAAGACGTATCGCGGCAATCAACCGGGAAACCCTGTCAAAGGAATCAAAGAAAGAACTTAAAATATTGAAAGAAAAACATATACCTAAATTACAGGAATACGAAAAACAATTGAAGATACTTGCTAATCGCAACAGCTATTCCAAAACAGACAAAGCCGCCACCTTTATGCGGATGAAGGATGACCACATGAAAAACGGTCAACTCAAACCCGCTTACAATGTACAAATCGGAACAGAAAATCAATTTTACACCCATTTTGATTTTTACCCCAATCCCACCGATTACCTTACCTTTATACCGTTCAATCAAGGATTTAAGAAGCGTTACGGAAAACTGCCCAAAAAGGAAGTTGCCGATTCCGGTTACGGAAGCGAAGAGAACTATGAATTCATGGAAAACAATAGCATTGAGCCATTTGTAAAATATCCGTTTTTTCATAAGGAACAAAGCCGCTCCTTCAAAAGCAATAGCTTCCATGCACAGAACCTGTCCTACAATGTGCAAAGAGACTATCTGGTTTGTCCCATAGGACTTCAGATGGCAAACGTTGGCAACTCTACACGAAAAAGCGCAAACGGATATGTTTCACAAACAACAATTTACCAAGCGGAAAACTGTAATTGCTGTCCCTTGAAAAGTCAATGCCACCAGGCAGAAGGAAATCGGAAAATCGAAGTCAACCACAAACTAAACAGCTACAGGAAAAAGGCGAGAGAATTGTTGAAATCGAAAGAAGGGTTGATGTACAGAAGAAAAAGACCCATAGAACCGGAAGCGGTTTTCGGTCAGACGAAAGCCAACAAACAATACAACCGTTTCCGGCACTTCGGGCTGGACAAGGTCAAGATGGACTTTGCCATCTTCGCCATTGCCTTCAACATTGGAAAACTGTACAATAAAACGCAAATTATATCCAAAAACCCCAAAAAACAGTCTTTTTTTGACCAAAATGAGATTGTTTTTGTCTTTATCTTGATTTTTATCAAAAAAAATCTTTCTGTTGATAATTTGTATTGCAATCCATTCCGATGGGCTGCTTAAAATCAATTTGTGGATGATTTGCTTTCGAGACAGCCTCGTTGCCTAGACCGTAGCCGCTTTGAGATAACTCACCAAAGCTACCTACTGTCGTGCCGTTACCACCTAAGGCTTCGTACAACACCTGCAGTTCTTTCATATTAGGCAAACGCCACCTGCGTCCATCAAGATTCAGGTTGGCACACGCGTTTCTCGCATCTGCGCGTGTCAGGTCTGGGCCTGCGTCAGTCAATGCCCAACACAAATCTTTGTTTTGAGCATGGAACTCAGGAGTCGACCAATTAGGTTCAAAAGGTCCGGCAAAGTTAGGAAAATAATACGCAGTTCCCGGTCCATCATAAGCCCCACCAAAAACAATAGCGCCGGTGCAAGGAGCAGAACTTTTTCTGCCGCTATAAGCAGTTACGCTTAATGAAACCGGCGCCCAAGTGGTTCCATCGTATTTCAATATTTGACCGTCGGAGGCGCCCATCGCACTTAAATCGTCAGCGGCGATACTACCGTTCACTATCTTTTTGGAATTGACGGAATTAGCATCCAATTTATCCAGCGTAACATTTTCATTTAATATCTTCGCAGTAGTCACCGCATTTGCCTCCAATTTATCTTCAGTAACGGCAGAATCAGCAATTTTTCCGGTAGTTACACCCTTGTCGGTAATACTAAGTGTAGTGCCATTCAAAGTTAAACCGTCGCCGGCTGAGTAAGTTGTATTATTATCCTGATCGGGTATTTTTACCCATTGGGTCCCGGTCCAACAATAGATTCCTGTACCCAGATCGGGATTGGTGTTGTAGACCAACATACCAATCAGCGGTGTATTATTTCCAGGCAGGTTGTTGTTTAAGCCTGATAACACTACTCTTGGCAATACCAAGCCCAA
>JAITCT010000078.1 GCA_031282925.1 Dysgonamonadaceae bacterium
TAAGAAAAAAATAAAATATGCAGGAAATAATTAAAAAAACAGGAAAACATTTGTTAGCCGTTGCCATATTCACAGTACTGGCCGCGGTTTATTTTGCGCCCGCCGTATTTGAAGGTAAAACCATTCGCCAGGCCGACAGTATCCATGCCACAGGAATGGGAGGCAGCCAGACGAAACAGTATGAAGAAACCGCCAAACCCGGCGAATTCAGTACCTGGTCGGACGCCATGTTCGGGGGAATGCCGTATAATGCAGGCTATGGAAACCCTGCGCCCCGGTTGCCGGGTATCGGATGGATCGGATGGCCTGTCCAGCGAATCGGTTTCATGGACGCCGGAATGGTTCTAACGGGACTGATATGTTTCTATATTTTAATGTGCGTCATGGGCGTAAGCCTGTGGGCAGCCATTGCCGGTTCCATTGCTTTTGCGTTTGCTTCGTATAATATTATTATTATTGAAGTCGGACATGTTACCAAAGCGTATGTCATTGCTTACATGCCGCTTACGATAGCGGGAATGTTTCTGCTCTTCAGGCGGAAGCGCCTTTGGGGAAGCATTCTGTTTTCATTGGGGGTCATTTTATCCGTTTCGGGTTATCATATTCAGATTACTTACTATCTGGTTCTTCTGTGCCTGTTTGTTTATATCGGTTACATGATTGACGGGATCAGGAAAAAAAGATGGAAAGAGTGCGGAATAACAACCGCAATCATGACCGGCTGCGTACTTCTCGCCCTGTTGCCCAACGTACAGTCACTGTACACCCAGTGGGAGCTGGGAAAAACATCGCTTCGCGGCCCTACGGAATTAACTTCCGCCGCTTCCGCTTCTTCCGGCAGTGAAAAGATATCTTCCGGACTGGATAAGGACTATGCTTTCCAGTGGAGCCAGGGGCGGGGGGAATTGCTGACATTTCTTATCCCGAATCTTTACGGGGGCAGTTCGGGCGGAACGTTAGACCGCTCTTCCGAGTTTTATCAAACCTTGCGCCGCGCCGGTCAGCGGGTGGGCAAGGAAGTGCAGGCGCCAACCTACTGGGGGGATAAGGCCTTCACTTCGGGACCGGTTTATTTCGGGGCTGTTGTCTGTTTCCTGTTTCTGTTGGGCATGTTTGTTGTGAAAAACCGGATGAAATGGCATCTTTTTGCCGGCGCTGTTTTCCTTACCCTTCTGGCTTTGGGAAGAAATCTGGACTGGTTCAATACTTTCATTTTCTATCATTTACCGATGTACAATAAATTCCGCACACCGGAAATGGCGCTGGTCATTCCCGGACTGGTGTTTCCGGTTATTGCTTTCTGGGGACTGAAAGAAATTGTTGAGGGAAAGGCCGACGCCCGGCTGTTGAAAAAAGGGTTTATCTGGTCGCTTTCCGTTACAGGCGGGATTTGTTTGGTTGTGTGGTGGTTTCCCGACCTTTTTTTCCATTTTCAGTCGAATTATGATGCGCCGTTCGAGCAGCAACCCTGGTATGACGGCTTGGTTCGCGACCGCGCCCGCCTGGCCTCCGCCGACGCTTTGCGTTCGCTTATTTTTGTTTTGTTAAGCGCCGCGCTGGTCTTTATATTTATGCAGCTAAAGAATAAGAAACAGGGCGCCTTAGCGCTTGGAATAGGCTTTGCCGTCCTCACGCTGGCCGATTTGTGGCCGGTTGATAAACGTTTCCTGAACGATAAACATTTTGCAAACGAAACTTTGGATGCGGTTTATCAGGAATCGGTTGCCGATAAGGAAATATTGAAAGACAAGGATTTATCTTACCGCGTATTGACGCTCAACAATCCTTTCCAGGAAACGACGGTATCGTATTTTCATCATTCCATCGGGGGATACCATGCCGTGAAATTGCGGCGCTACCAGGAACTGATAGACCACCGGCTGTCGGGGGAAATCGGCACGATTATCGAATCGTTACGTAAACCGCAGGTTACAATGGAAGATATACAGCAATCATTCGCTTCCACTCCGTCGCTGAACATGCTGAATACCCGCTATATTATTTACAACCCTGAACAGCCGCCCATTCTAAATCCGCGGGCTTTCGGAAATGCATGGTTCGTCCGCAAAGTGGAAATCGCTGAAAATGCCGACGCCGAAATTGCCGCCCTGAATACCATCAATCCTTTGCAAACGGCTGTCGTGGACAAGCGTTTTGCCGGCGATTTGAAAGGAATTACCGAATGGCAACCCGATTCCGCCGCAAGTATTGCATTAGTTGATTACCGTCCCAATCATTTGATTTATACTTCCAAAACAAATTTCGAACAGTTGGCCGTATTTTCGGAAATTTACTATCAACCGGGATGGAAAGCGGCTATTGACGGTCGTCCTGTTCCTCATTTCCGGGCAGACTGGATTTTGCGGGCGATGCCGGTTCCTGCCGGCGAACACCGGATTGAATTTGATTTCCGTTCGGAAAGCTATGTGGTGGCGGCTTACGTTTCGTCTGTCGGTTCTTTCCTGCTGCTGTTGCTGTTTATCGCGGGGATTGGCTATTCGATTTGGCGGGAAAGGGCGAAGTATAATTACGAATTACGGCGAGGCACAGCCTCGCGATAAAGGGGTTATTAATGGAAGAATTTTTAACAACTTATATAATTAACAAAAATGAAACTATATCCGAAGAATACCCTGTTTGGGTTGCGTTATAAACAATGGACATATTTGGAGGCATTTGCCTACTGTCTGAAAGGTATTATGAAAGAACACCCGTTCTTTTTGAGGTATTATGAAAAAGTAGCAACGAAAGCATTTGTGAAGAAGTGGTTGAAACGTGATGAAAAGGAATCGTATTTTGATTTCAAGGGAGTCAAACTGCCTGATGTTTCAAGTAGCTGGGAAAAAAGCAATACCCTGAGAATAGTATTTGATGATGTTTTAATGGTACCCTGTTTTTTCAATGACAATCATGAAAAATCTATTGTCAATTTTGTAGACCCATATATGAATGAAGGCCCTTACGGCTATATAGACGGTGATTTTGACGTGACGGTCAAAAAAAATGATGTGGTGATAGACGTCGGAGCATGGATAGGCGATTTTAGCGCGTATGCGGTTTCTAAAGGCGCGACAGCGTATGCTTTTGAGCCGGTAAATGAAACCTGTCAACTGCTTAGCAGAACATGCGCGTTAAATAATGTCAATGGGGGGGGGGGGGTAATTTACCCTGTTAAGAAAGGATTAGGCGACAGAGAATGTGAATTAGATATCTATCTCAGTAAAGAGTGTAGTGGTGGAAATTCAATCCTTACTACCGGAAATACAAGCGAAAAAATAACGCTCACCACTTTGGACAGATTTGTCGAAGAAAGGAAACTGGAACGGGTAGATTTCATTAAAGCGGATATTGAAGGAGCCGAGCGCGATATGTTGAGAGGCGCTTGTAATAC
>JAITCT010000080.1 GCA_031282925.1 Dysgonamonadaceae bacterium
TACAAAAATTCAAAGAGCGCAAAAAGTCAGATCGACATCTGGACTTCTGGTACATACGATGGGAAAAATTGCCATCGCATTTATTTATCTAATTTTTTAAATACTGATTCGCATTATTAATATATTGAAATGCACCCAACAATAAAAACAGCCTCAGGTTTTGTTATTTAAATAAGGTGGAAATGAGGTTATTAATCACATTCGGCAGTGCGACAATTTGAAATATACCCGCCGACAACGTAAGGGACTTTCGGGAGATTGCGGGTCTTCGCTACGCCCGCAATGACGCAGTGGGGTTAAATGACAAACAGGGAAGCAGCAATTGCTTCCCTGTTTTTTTTTTGCCCGCAGATTGTTTCATTGCCCATTCTCGAAATTATTCCATCAGTTTCCGGTAACGTATCCGCTTCGGCTCCACATGTCCCAAACGGTGTTTCTTGTTTTCTTCGTACTCGGAATAAGAGCCTTCAAAGAAAAACACTTCCGAATCCCCTTCAAAAGCGAGGATATGCGTACAAATCCGGTCTAAAAACCAGCGGTCGTGGGAAATGACCGCCGCACAGCCGGCAAAATTTTCCAGACCTTCTTCCAGTGCGCGTAGCGTGTTGACGTCTATATCGTTAGTCGGTTCGTCAAGCAGGAGGACATTGGCTTCCGATTTCAAAGTGAGCGCCAGGTGCAGGCGGTTTCTTTCCCCGCCCGAAAGTACGCCGCATTTCTTTTCCTGGTCGGCTCCGCTGAAATTGAAACGCCCCAGATAGGCGCGGGCATTAACTTCTTTCCCGCCGACACGAATAAATTCCGTGCCTCCGGATACTGCTTGATAAACTGTTTTTCCGGGATCAATATCCGTGTGGCTTTGATCAACATAGCCGATTTGGACCGTTTCCCCGACTTCAAAACGGCCTTTGTCAGGTTTTTCCATGCCCATAATCAGGCGGAAAAGCGTTGTTTTTCCCGCGCCGTTAGGCCCGATAATCCCGACAATCCCGTTGGGAGGAAGCATAAAATTCAAATCGGCATACAGCAGTTTATCACCATAGGATTTGGAAACATGTATCGATTCGATGACTTTATTTCCCAAACGGGGACCGTTGGGGATGAAGATTTCCAGTTTTTCTTCCCGTTCTTTGACGTCTTCGTTCAAAAGTTGTTCGTAAGAATTCAGGCGGGCTTTTCCTTTGGCTTGACGCGCTTTGGGCGCCATTCTCGACCATTCGAGTTCCCGCTCCAGGGTTTTGCGGCGTTTGCTTGCCTGCTTTTCTTCCTGCGCCATCCGGGTTGTTTTTTGCTCCAGCCATGAAGTATAATTGCCCTTCCAGGGGATGCCTTCGCCGCGGTCTAATTCAAGAATCCATCCGGCTACATGATCCAGGAAATAACGGTCGTGGGTGATGCAAATCACCGTTCCGGCATATTGCTGCAAATGCTGTTCCAGCCAGTCGATAGATTCGGCGTCCAGGTGATTGGTCGGTTCGTCCAGGAGAAGAATGTCCGGTTGTTGCAGCAGCAGGCGGCAGAGGGCGATCCGGCGGCGTTCGCCTCCGGAAAGCGTTCCCACCGGCTGTTCTTCGGGCGGACAGCGTAAGGCGTCCATTGCCCGTTCCAGCTTGCTGTCGATGTTCCAGGCGTCGGTAGCGTCGATTTTATCCTGCAATTCGGCTTGGCGGGCGAGAAGGCTGTCCATCTTTCCGGCGTCTTCGCAGTATTCCGGCAGGCCGAATTTTTCGTTAACCGCTTCGTATTCTTTCAGAATATCCATGATTTCCCGCACGCCTTCCTGCACCGTTTCCTTTACGGTTTTGGCGTTGTCCAATTCAGGATCCTGTTCCAAATAACCCACGGAATATCCGGGAGAGAAAACAACTTCGCCTTGATAATCCTTTTCGATACCTGCAATGATTTTCAACAAAGTTGATTTCCCGGAGCCGTTTAAACCGATAATTCCGATTTTAGCGCCATGGTAAAACGATAAGTATATATCTTTAAGTACTTGTTTGTGAGGTGGAAATACTTTATTTACCCCCACCATGGAGAAAATAATTTTTTTGTCGTCGGCCATAAAAATATGTGTTAGTTGGCTGCAAAAGTACAAAAATTTGGTTAATTCTTTTTTTGAGGCGCTGTTTTTTTATTGCAATTAATCCCGTCAGGGATTAAAGCCCGGTAGAAATGTTTGGTCCCATATTCCATCCCGCATGACGTCAATTGTGCGGACGGTGGTTATTGTGCATGTCAAAATCATGGAACATTTTCCGAAACCGGAAATGTCGTGGATTGCAACAACTCTTTTTAGTTCTTTCATTGTTATTTTCAATTTGAATCGGGCGCAAATATAGTGAAAATTTAATTACGAATTACGTAGGGGCGCACCCGTGTGGTGCGCCCCGTTGATGCAAGCACACCTCGCACCAACCGCGGGGGCTGCCGGCGCCAAAGCCCATGCGGACAAAATTGCTTGTGTCAATTAGATAACCCACAGTTTGTTGCATTAAATACTGTGCAAATACACTTTCTTCTTTTAAAAATTTACTTCCACGCCTCGAATGTTTACTTCCACATCTCGAATGTTTACTCCCACATCCCGGATGTTTACTTCCACATCTCAAATGTTTACTTCCACATCTCAAATGTTTACTTCCACATCCCGAATGTTTACTCCCACATCCCGAATGTTTACCTCCTCTTTTTTAAAATTTAGCAAAACGTCCTAAAAGTTTGGTTCAACATTTTAAATTAAACACGAAGATATGAAGTTGCGAAAAAATTATTAATATATTGAAATGCCCCAACAATAAAAAACAGCCTCAGTAGCAAAAGCGTGTTAATAATTAAATTTCCTTACCTTATTATATTGTACGCGGTATGGTTTTGTGCACCGGCAAACGACTTTTTTTTATAAACACAAAGGATAAGATAAATAAG
>JAITCT010000259.1 GCA_031282925.1 Dysgonamonadaceae bacterium
TCAGTTTGGGGACTTCACAATTTGTCAGTGTTCAAAAACATGGAAGTTTTCAAGCAGGCCGGTTGGATTGTTCTTCTTCATTTACCGGTAATAACCGGTAACATCCGGTTTGTTTTTTATGGATTTCACAAAATACAGAATATGAAGCGCAGCTAATTGCTTTCCTTTCCGGTTCAAATGAAAGACGGCAAAAATGCAACGCTGCAGGTTTTGCCGTCTTTTTCCCTCCGTTTGGCGAGAGACACAGCCTCGCGCCAATAAATCAATCCCTGTCTTTTTCAGCCCGGCTGGCGCACTGAAAATCCTTACTTGACTTCCGGATAAGTAATCCGCAAATGATAAACCGACAAAAGCCGTTCCAAAAAAACCTGCTTAATCTCCCTGATATTTTTGAAAGTCAGAGGTGCATTTTCCAGCAGGCCGTCGGCAATCTGGCTGTTGATGATTTTATCAATCAAATTGCGGAGCGAATCTTCCGAATAATCCGTCAGGCTCCGCGATGCAGCTTCTACCGAATCGGCCATCATGAGAATGGCCGTTTCTTTTGTGTCGGGATTTTCGCCGGAATAGGTAAATGCAGATTCATCAACCGGTTCGCCGGGAAAGCGGTTAATGAACGAATTGTAAAAATATTTCGCCTTTCCTTTCCCGTGATGCGTTTTAATGAAACGGATAATGGTTTGGGGTATCGAATATTTTTCCGCAATTCTCACACCGTCAGGCACATGCCGGGTGATAATCCGGGCGCTTTCAGGCAAATCCAAATCCTCGTGCGGATCGGGTCCCGCCAAACGGTTTTCGACAAAATAGAGCGGATTTTCTATTTTCCCAATATCGTGATACAGAGCGCCGGTGCGAATCAGTTGCGGATTGGCGCCGACTTTTACCGCTGCCGCCGTTCCCAGCATGGAAACTTGCAGGGAATGCTGGAAAGTGCCCGCCGCCTTTTCGGAAAGTTGCCGCAGAACCGGCAAGTTTATGTCCGACAATTCGATTAAAGTAACATTGGAAATGTAGCCGAAAATCCTTTCCATAATATTAATGAACGGATAGGCGCACATCACCAGCAGGAAATTGATCCCGAAATAAACCGGCATGTTCCAGTCCCATTTCGAGAAATCCCCGTTTTGCAGTAATAAAATCCCCGAATAGGCCGATATATAAGTGAGAAGAATGTAAAACGAACAGACAATCAGTTGCCAGCGCTGCGTTAAATCCCTCAGGACATAAATCGTTACCATGCACACAAATATTTGCATCATAACAAATTCCCAGGGCGACGGAATCACCAGCGAACAAATCAAAACGGTAATCAAATGCGTTATTTGAGCCGTCCGCGAATCAAAAAAATTCCGGACCACAATCGGGATAATAGCGTAAGGAATCATATACACGCTGAAAAGTTTGTACGAAATGCCGATTTCCGTCGGAACAATAAAAATCATCATCATCAAAAAAGAAAAAAATAAATCTTTCTTCTTGAAAAAAAGGTTTTTCCGCAGGTAATAAAAATGGAAAAAGAAACAGACAATTAATCCGCCGGCAAGCAGGAAAATGCCGCAGACAAGACCCAGTTGCCGGAGGGTTGTCCATAATTCATTCCCTTCTATATAAGGAAAACCGCCTTCCATCGGGAAAAGCAGAACAATAATCAGCACGCTTATCATAAAGCATATAAACACAGGTTGAATCGTTTTTAACTTCATTGTGAAATAAATTTTGCCGAAAGGTAATAAAAAAATGAGAAATACACATGCTTCAACCGAATTACAGGGGTAGAATAATATTTTTTATACATTTGCGTTTTACATTAACTAAACAGCAAACAATGACAAACAGAAAAGTCAGGGTGCGTTTCGCGCCAAGTCCGACAGGCCCTTTACATATCGGAGGCGTCAGGACAGCTTTATTTAATTACCTTTTTGCAAAAAAACACGGCGGCGATTTTATCCTCAGAATCGAAGATACGGATTCGCAGCGTTTTGTTCCCGGAGCCGAAGAATACATTATCGAATCGTTTTCCTGGCTCGGACTTTCTTTCGACGAAGGCCCGCATACCGGCGGCAGCTTCAAACCCTACCGGCAATCGGAGCGGAAAGCGATTTATAAACAATACGTCAGCCGGTTACTGGAAAAACAGTTGGCTTACATTGCTTTCGATACGCCCGGAGAACTGGAAGCCAGAAGGAACGAAATTCCTAACTTTCAATATGATGCATCCACGCGCATGTCCATGCGGAATTCCCTGTCCCTGCCGCCCGGGGAAACGCAGGCTTTGATGGACGCCGGTACGCAATACGTGGTACGCATCAAAATCGAACCCGGACAAACAATCACAGTAAACGACCTGATTCGCGGGGAAATAACCGTCAATTCTTCCATTATCGACGACAAGGTTTTGTATAAATCGGCCGATGAATTACCGACTTACCATTTGGCAAACATCGTGGACGACCACCTGATGGAAATTACGCACGTCATCCGCGGGGAAGAGTGGCTGCCTTCGGCGCCTTTACACGTCATCCTTTACAAATATTTCGGATGGGAAGATACGAAACCCGGATTCGCCCATCTGCCTTTGCTCCTGAAACCCGAAGGAAACGGCAAATTGAGCAAACGCGACGGCGACCGCTTGGGTTTTCCGGTCTTTCCTTTGCAGTGGCAGGATCCGAAAAGCGGCGAAATCTCGTCCGGCTATCGCGAAAACGGGTATTTACCGGAAGCGCTGCTTAACTTTCTGGCTTTGCTGGGCTGGAATCCCGGCGGCGACCGGGAGATTTTTTCCCTTAATGAAATGATTGATTTGTTTTCCCTGGAAAAATGCAGCAAAAGCGGCGCTAAATTCGATTTCAAAAAGGGAGAATGGTTCAACCGCCAGTACATTCAATCGAAATCCGATGAAGAAATCGCCGGAATGTTTCTTCCTGTTTTGAAAAGCCATGGCATTGAAGCATCACCGGATAAGGTAATTAAAGTGGCTGGTTTGGCAAAAGAAAGAATCAATTTTGTGAAAGACCTGTGGGAACAGGCAAGTTTCTTCTTTGTAGCGCCGGCCGCCTGCGACGAAAAATCGGTGAAAAAGCACTGGAAAGAAGATTCCGCCGAAAGAATGAACGAACTGACCGGTATTCTGCAAAATATCGACAATTTTTCGGCCGCTCATACGGAAGCAGTCGTTATGGACTGGATAAAATCCAAAGGATACCACACCGGAAATATCATGAACGCTTTCCGCATAGCAGTAGTGGGAGCAGCCAAAGGGCCTCACCTTTTTGACATTACCGAATTGATCGGGAAAGAAGAAGTGACAGGAAGATTACAAAAAGCGATTATATACTGCGCACGGCGTTAAAATCAGTTATGAGTAAACGAGTTAACGAGTAGACAAGTTAACAGGTAAACGGGTTAACGATGTGCAGCGGTTCTCGTTTACTTGTCTACTCGTTTACTTGTCTACTCAAAAAAAACGTAAATGTATGTATGATGTAGCGATTGTTTTCTATGCTTTCCTGGTCCGTTCGGCTTCTCTGTTTCACAAAAAAGCGCGGAAAATGTTGGCGGGGCAAAAAAAAACATTTTCCGTTTTAGCGGAGAATATAGCTCCTCAAGCGCGGTACATTTGGTTTCACGCAGCTTCTTTGGGCGAATTTGAACAGGGCCGTCCGTTGATTGAAAAAATCAGGGA
>JAITCT010000267.1 GCA_031282925.1 Dysgonamonadaceae bacterium
AAGGTAATAAGGTCAGGGAATTTTAATTATTAACACGCTCTTGCTACTGAGGTTGTTTTGTTGGAGAAAATAAGGTGAAAATGAGGTTTATATCCAACTGCCAATTATTTAAATGACAAAACCTGAGGTTGTTTTGTTATTTAAATAAGGTGGAAATGAGGTTATTAATCACATTCGGCAGTGCGACAATTTGAAATACACCTCTGTTGCGCTTACTTCCGTAGCTGTGTAGATTTCAAAATATCATCAAAAAAGGCGTATATTGCAACGCCCCTTATAAACACAGTCAATCCTCCTTTTTCTTGTGTGTTTGAATATCACAAAATCAGGAGGATTGACTTTTTATCTTACAACTGTTCTCCGGATTGCTTCACCGCTTTGCGGTTCGCAATGACGGCTGCGACATGATTATAAGCAACAACTTGAATTACTTAATATATTTGTAGTACTCGTCGTCATCGGCGCAATCCCACCAGACGGGGCAGGAGAGAATTGTTCGCAAGGCAGCTTCTTTATTGGAAGCCGTCCAGTTTTCCGAATTATAATTTACCTCGTGCTGACATTGCTGGAAACGGCGCGGCCAATAGCGGGGATCGTTCGGTTCGCTACCCGGATAGCATTGTTGTCCGGTGGCATTAAATTCAGACGGACGTCCGAAATCGGGATATACTACGCCAAATTCCCCCGGCGCCGAGAAGTTGAACCGGCGCATATCCGTCCAGTTCTGCATGGTCATCGACATGGCAATCTGTTTTTGTTGCATGATTTTTGCCATGGTCAATTCGGATGCGTTTTGAGCTACTGCCGCGCTTGACAGGAACGCCTCAATTTCGTCGCCCGGGATTATTTCTTTACCCACAACTTGCGGATATTCTTTCAGTTTTTCGTTCATTGCTTCCATGTGCGCACGGATACCTGCCTTGTACGCCTGTACGGCTTCCGCTTTTTGATTTTGACGGAACAATACTTCCGCTTTGATAAAGCACATTTCGTGGTAACAAACCAGGTGGGCGGGCGCATCGGCGCGGATATAGAAACTGCCGGTCGAATTAACATTGATATGTTTGTCGGGATCGAACGCCGGATTTGCCCATCGCATTCCGTTATAACGGTTGGCATAGTAACGATCATCCTTTGCATCCGGTTCTAAAATGCCGTTATTGATTATCCGGTCCATACGGTCGGAATAGACCGATACATAGACCGAATCGCCCTGCCGCGTGAGTTTTGTACTGGCGGTGTACCAGCGATTCAAGTAAGCCGGATCATTTTTAGCGGCTTCCGTGCCGGCAACGACTAATCCGGAAGGATGAGTAGTAGTTGTTCCCGGTTTTGTAGCGTGGATTTCAAACGCCACAGGTCCGCCGTCCAAACGGATATTCGAGTTAATCAAATCCACTCCCTGCGATAACCGCCATTCTTTTCCGTTGGGACCGTTAAATTCGGCGCTTGGGATAATTCGTGTAGCACGCGGATCTTGTACATGAGTGCCTCCTGTGAAATCGTTAGTCAACAAATCGGTGTACCATTTACTCAAGCGCTGCACTGTGCTGCCTGCGTTCGTATGTTGAAGCGCTGCAACGACCTCTGCTTTGTCCGATACATCGCTGCTAATGAAGCGCATCACCGTATTGTCGGCTACCGATTGAGGCGCTTTGTCAAGAGCGTCAAGTATGGCTTCCGGGTCGTATTCCGATTTCTTTTTACTGATATTATTCAGCCAGCGGGCTTTCAGGCCATAAGCGAGCTTGATCCATTTCCGGGCGTCTCCTCCGTTCCATATATCTCCTTCCGACAAGGGAGTTGCGGAGGCGGGTTGCGCTTTCGACAGATTTTCGATTGCTTTTTCCAGCATGTCCATACAGCCGTAATAGATGGTTTTCCCGTCATCGTACACGGGAGTAATACTCTTACCCAAAGCGTCGGTATAAGGCATTTCGCCATAGAGGTCCAGCATCAGCATAAAACCCCAGGCATGGATCAGTTGGGCGGCGCCCACATAATGCCAGGCTTCTTCGGACGTCGCTTTATCAATCAACGGCTGCAGGTTGGATGCGCAATAAACGAACCATCCCTGATAAGGCCATGTAGCGGAAGCAAGCGGAACATCCCACCGGATAATAGCGTCGTTGCTGTTGCTGGTAGAGCCTATTTTAGTAATATTCTGGGTAATCCAGGATGCACGGGTACCCGAAGATTCATAAGCATCGACGAATTGCATCTGGATGGAACGCAGGCGGAGGTCGGGAGAAGGAACGGTATTACTTACTTTCGACGGGTCGTTGTTCACATCCAGCCAGTCGCTGCACGACAGCAGCGTACAAATAAAGAAAAGACTTATTATATAAACTGTTTTTTTCATATTCCTGATTTTTTTAGAATGTTATATTAAAACCGAATGAAACGCCCGATAATGCAGGGATACCGCAATAATCAATACCCACAGAACTTGAACCTACTGCACCCGAACCGGCTGCCGAAGTTTCGGGGTCCATTCCTTTATAATTGGTAAGCAATAACAAATTCTGGCCGGACAAAGTAGCCGTCAGCCCTTTGATTACCTTCTGCTTCGCCAGTATCTGCCGCGGGAGGGAGTAACTCAGCGAAACGGTGCGCAGACGCAGCCAGTTGGTATTTGTCATGAAATTGGCCGATTCCTTGAGATAAGCATCTTGCCAGTAGTTGTTGATGAGGTAACGGCCGCTTTGCTGCTGTATATTATTGCCCACCTTGATGTCGTACATTTTGTCCGCCTCGTAAGTAAACGTTCTCGGTTCGGAATAAACAGGATTATTCTCCGCATCCTTGCCGGTTTCAACCACACCTGTAAGCGTCAGTTTTTCCCGGTCGGCGGAGCGTGCGCTCATACCCTGTTCGGTCAGGTAATAATCCGTTCCGTTATACACATGTCCTCCGATGCGGTATTCAAACAGAAGCGACAGGTTCCAGTTTTTATAGGAAAAGCTGTTGTTTAAACCGCCGAACAGTTTCGGTTCCCGGTTTCCTATTTCATGTGTCGTCAGGCCATCGTTCAACGGCATACCGGTGTTTTCATCCAGCACGAGGTATCCGTCCGGGCTTCTCCGCCATTCCGAACCGGAAATAGCCATAAAATTGCCCTTGTTGAACGAAGCGGCTTTCGCATTTCCTACTTGAACGTCGGTTACATACAGGATTTCAAGTCCGGGGAGCAAGTCGTCCACTTTTCCCCTGTTTCCCGATGCATTTAATGTAACATCCCAGGTGAAATTTTTCGTCAGGACAGGTTTGCCCGTAACGGTCAGTTCCATACCCCTGTTATTAATTACGCCTGCATTGGTCATTAAGAGGATAAATCCGGTAGTCTGGCTCATACGCGGCTGCAATAACTGGTTGATACTCTTATTTTGATAATAAGTATATTCAAGTCCGAAGCGGTTGTTCAGGAATTTCAGATCGAATCCGTATTCTTGCGATTCCGTAATTTCCGGCGCCAGATAGGGATTGCCGCGCGTCCATTCGTCCCGGATACCTAATCCGTTGCCGTTATCATAAGTGGTATATTCCGGAGAATTCACATAAGTGTTGGTTACATAAGCGGCGGCGTCTTTACCTACTTTGGCATGGGAAGCGCGGATTTTTCCAAACGACAGGACGTCGCTTTCCGGCAACAGTTCGGTGAACAGGAAACTGCCCGATACCGACGGATAGAAATACGAGCGGTTGTTGACGGGCAAGGTGGAAGTCCAGTCGTTACGTCCGGTTAATGTCAGGTAAAATATGTTTTTCCATGACGCCCGGAATTCGCCGTATGCGCCGACCAGACGTTTTTGTGTTTTTGATTGCGAAATGGATAAATCTTCTTTCGCCACGTTGGTAACGGCATAAAAACCGGGAATGATGAAATTCCAGGCTTTACGTCCGTTATAATTGATATCCGTACTTTCGGCGGTGGTACCCAATAACAAATTCAAATCGAAATGGCCGGCCTGCCTGTGCAGTGTCGTCATCAGGTTGGACGTCAAATATTCATAATTCCGGTCGTTTTCCGACAACAAACCTTTCTGGTATTCCAGGGATATACCGGATTGAGGCGATGAAAAGCGGGAGGTATGCTGGTCATAGCGGTCGATACCCGCCACATAAGCTATATTCCACCAGGATGTTATGTTAAAATCCAGACGCACATTGGCCGTCAAGCGATTGGTTTTATCTTCCCTCGGCATTTTGTTCAATATCCAGTAGGGATTGTCGTAATCGTTTTGTATCAGTTCGCTTGGGAATAAACGGTATTTGCTTCCGTCATCGTTAAGCCAATGCTTCATATCCAAATCGCGCGGCCAGATATCGGCTGCCTGGATAGCGCCTTCGCCGTTGGAATTATACAACCCGCCGGATGTCAACGAACTGTTTTGGGTAGCTGACGAATAAGCTACATTGGCGCCCAATTTCAATTGGCCGTATTTTTGTTCCCCGTTGAAACGGAAAGTTGTTTTGTTGTAATCCGATTCCGGAACGATACCGGTTTGATTATAATTGGATGCGGAAAAATAAAACGAACTGTTTGAAGAACCACCGGAAATGTTTACACTATTGTCCCAGATATTCGACGGCTGATAAAAAGAGCCCAAGTTGTCGTATATGGTTTCTCCCTCGGCAAACGGCGCGCCCCATGACTCCATGTCTGTCGTTGCTTCGCCTGCATACAGGGAGCCTGTGGAGTCGTAACGGCCTCTTTTGTATTTGCCTTGCTGTTCGGGCAAACGGTTAGCCCAGTTGGTTTGAAACTTGGAATTGAAACCTGCCTGAACAACGCCTTCCTGTCCTTTTTTGGTAGTGATTACAATCACGCCCGCAGCAGCGCGGGAGCCATATAAAGCCGCCGCCGCCGGGCCTTTCAATACCGATAAATTTTCGATATCTTCGGGATTAATATCCATTATGCGGTTGCTGTAAGTAGAGTTGGTTGATTGAGCGCCGTCAAAAGAGCTGTTCCCGTTAATGCCGGTAGCGTTATCGTAAATGACGCCGTCCACTACAAACAGCGGCTGATTGTCGCGTTCGAGCGAGGTACCTCCCCGCAAAATGATATTGGCTCCGGCTCCGGCGCCCCCGCTGGTTTGCGTGATATTCACACCGGCAATTTTTCCGCTCAATGAGTTGAGGATATTGGCAGTCTTATTTTTCGCAATTTCGGAAGCG
>JAITCT010000316.1 GCA_031282925.1 Dysgonamonadaceae bacterium
GAAAGTATAAACCGAACTTTACTCCTCACGTAGATTGCGGAGATAATGTAATTATCGTTAATGCCGAAAAAGTGGTATTAACGGGGAAAAAATGGACTGACCGCATTTATCTTTCTTACACTGGATACCCGGGCGGACAAAAAGAGCATACGCCGTCCGATTTGCAGAAAAAAGGCAGCGACCGTCTGTTTCGGAAAGTGGTAAAAGGGATGCTCCCAAAAAGTAAACTTGGCAACAAACTGCTGTCAAACATGTATGTATATGACGGGGAAGCGCACAAACACGAAGCCCAGCAACCCAAAACAATTGATATTAATTCTCTTAAATAATTAAAATGGAAGTAGTAAATGCATTAGGAAGACGTAAAGCGGCCATCGCCCGCGTTTACGTTAAGGAAGGGTCGGGAAAAATTCTGATTAACAAACGCGAATTTGAAACTTATTTCCCTTCGTCTTTGCTTCAATATGTCGTTAAGCAGCCCTTAAATAAATTAGGCGTTGCCGAACAATACGACGTTACAATCAACTTGCAGGGCGGAGGTTATAAAGGACAATCCGAAGCAGCCCGCCTGGGGATTGCCCGCGCATTGGTGAAAATCAACCCGACCGACAAACCGGCTTTGAGATCCGAAGGCTTCTTGACCCGCGACCCCCGCGAAGTGGAACGGAAAAAACCCGGAAGACCCAAAGCAAGGAAGAGATTCCAGTTCTCAAAACGCTAATATTCAATTACGAATTCAAAATTACGAATTACGTGGTCGTATTTATTAATTCGTAATTGAATAAGTTTAGTATCTAAACCGGTTAGGACTTGTTCCACAAGACGATTTGTCGAACAACTACTTAGCGGTTGGTTTTAAACAAAAAAGAATGTAAACGAATAAAAATTTAAACAAACAATGTCAAGAGTATCATTTGAACAATTATTGGACGCAGGGGCGCACTTCGGTCACTTGAAACGGAAGTGGAATCCTTCGATGGCTCCTTACATCTTTATGGAACGCAACGGTATCCATATTATTGATTTACACAAAACTGTTGCAAAAATAGACGAGGCTGCGGCAGCGCTTAAACAAATCGCCAAATCGGGGCGGAAAGTGCTGTTCGTTTCGACCAAAAAACAAGCCAAGCAAGTGGTTGCCGACAGAGCTGTTTCCGTCGAGATGCCTTATGTTACGGAACGTTGGCCGGGAGGTATGCTGACTAATTTCACTACCATTCGTAAAGCTGTCAAAAAAATGGCTTCCATTGATAAAATGTCTAAAGACGGCACTTTCGACCAGTTATCCAAAAGAGAAAAACTGCAAATTACCCGTCAGCGGGCGAAACTGGAGAAAAATCTGGGTTCTATCGTTGATTTGAACCGTCTTCCTTCAGCCTTGTTCATCGTTGACGTGATGAAAGAACACATTGCCGTTGCCGAAGCCAACCGTTTGGGTATTCCGGTATTTGCTATTGTAGATACCAACTCCAATCCGAACAATGTTGATTTTGTAATCCCGTCTAACGACGATGCAACCAAATCAATCGACCTTATTTTGGGCGCTCTTTGCGACGCTATCAGGGAAGGATTGGAAGAACATAAAGTCGAAAAAATTGATTCTGCTGCTACAGGAGAAGAAGAGCAAACCTCATCCCGTCGGGAAAGAAGAAGAATCATCAAAAAAAGCCTTGAGAAAGCCGACGAAGAATCTCTGAATGCTAATGTGGCAAGTAAATTTGCCGGTGAAGAAGAGTTATCTATTTAATTACAAATTACGAATAATAAAATTTAATATAAAGTATAAAATCTATGGCAGTTACAATGGCTGATATTACGCATTTGCGTAAAATGACCGGTGCAGGCATGATGGATTGTAAAAATGCACTGACCGAAGCGGAAGGGGATTATGAAAAAGCAGTAGAAATTATCCGTAAAAAAGGACAGGCAGTAGCCGCAAAACGGGAAGACCGTGAGGCTTCCGAAGGTTGCGTCCTGGCGGCTGTCAACGGTGATTTTGCCGCTATCGTAGCGCTGAAATGCGAAACGGATTTTGTGGCAAAAGGAGCGGAATTTATCGCATTGACCAAAAGTATTCTGGATGCTGCTTTGACCAATAAACCGGCTGATTCGGCAACTTTATCGGCGCTCAAGATTGACGGGCGTCCCGTTTCGGAGTTAATTACTGACCGTATCGGTATTACGGGTGAAAAAATGGAATTAGGCGCTTACGAATATTTAACGGCTCCAACCACCATTGCTTATATTCATCCGGGAAATAAACTGGCTACCATTGCCGGTTTCAATCAGAAAAGCGTTGAACCGCAGGTGGCTAAAGATGTGGCTATGCAAGTGGCAGCAATGAATCCGGTAAGCGTTGACAAAGATACGGTTCCCGCAACTATCGTCGAAAGGGAAAAGAAAATTGCTCGCGAAAAAGCAATTGAACAGGGCAAACCTGAAAATATTCTCGACCGAATCGCCGAAGGCGCTCTCAACAAGTATTATCAGGAATTTACGCTTTTGTCGCAAAGTTTCGTGAAAGATTCTAAAATAACAATCAGGGATTATTTGCAAAAACAAAATAAAGATTTGACGGTAACCGGTTTTAAACGGGTTACTTTGAATGTGGACTAAAATTTGGCGGTGATGCAGAAAATATATTTTTTACATCACCGCCAAATTGTTTAATTAGATGCCTGTTACTT
>JAITCT010000002.1 GCA_031282925.1 Dysgonamonadaceae bacterium
CGCCGTTGGTTTTGTCTTCCGTCAGCATGAAAGTACGGGAAAAGACGGTGGCGGTGTGCGGCAGGACTTTGAACGAACCGCGACCGGTAATCAGGTTGCCGGAAACGATTATTTGGTCAAGCATATTCCATTGGTTTTTGTATTTATAGCTTCCGGTTTTCTTTTCAAAATGCCGGAAAAGATTGTAAAGTTCGGTAGTTTCCGGTTTTTGCGGAATAGGTAAAGCGTTCAGGGTCCGGGCGATGCTTTTATTGGACGGCTCATCGTTGAAATCGCCCATGATGATGATGTTTGCGTTCCGGCGAATGTGCATCAGACTGTCTGTTTTGCTTTTGAGTACGGAAGCGGTATATATCCTGTCGGGTTCCGACTCGCTCTCACCGCCGCGGCGCGAAGGGAAATGGCAGACGAAAATATCAACCGTATCGCGGCTAAGGACTTGTCCGGTTACATGCAGGATATTCCGTGTCGCCTTTCGTTTGTTGTACGGGAAACGAATGGTATAAGATTGATGGGCAAGGTATTTGAACCGGTCGCGCTGATACAGCAGGGCGACGTTAATTCCTCTCCGGTCGGGCGAATTGGTAACGACAAAACGGTAATCTGCCTTTTTCAACGGGGAATTTCGGATTAGGTCGCGAATCACTTTTTCGTTTTCTACTTCGCACATGCCAACTACTGCCGGCGTTCCCCATTCTCCGGCCGAACTGATGACTTTGGCCAGGTTGTTTATTTTCGTGTAGTAACGTTTCTGCGACCAGCGCCGCCGGCCGTCGGGAAGAAATTCTTCATCGTTTTTGTGGGGGTTATCGGCTGTATCGAAAAGGTTTTCAACGTTGTAAAACAGGACGCGGAAATTGCTTTGTCCGTATACGGATACACAAATGAATAAAAGGATTATGCTTGCAGCTAATTTGATTTTCATACGTTTTTTTTGCCACTAATTCACTAATTTCTTTTTTTTGCCACTAATTCACTAATTTTTTACTAATCTTATTCGTGTTAATTCGTGCATTAGTGGCATAAATTAATTTTCTTCGCTTTCAACGACAAATTCATACGCGCCCGCATCGGGAAGTCCGTCTTCCAAACGATTTATGCCTTTGATGTCCAGCGGGATTTGTTCTGAAATTTCAAGTTTGGCTGCATTTCGTGCAGGCGATGTTTCCGATAAACGGAAATCATAGACCGGCCAAAACTCGTGTTTCTCATTTACGTAATCTGCCTTTTTAAATAAGGAGTCGGCTTCCGCTTCGGTAATGCAACCGGTATAACGGATATAAGTTTTGTCCGGCGTCTTGTTGGTAAATACACAATGCAGGAAATTAAACGGCTCGGAAAGCTCGTCTTTCAGGTTGATGTTTATTCCCGAAGTCGGCCTGTCGCCGGCGATAATCGAATTGGATACCTCAAAGCTCAATACCGGATAATGCACGGAAGGCTCTCCATCGAAACTTTCGACCTCGTCGGTCAGATAAATCGTTTGGCTGTTGCCGGTTCCCCACCCGGCTT
This sequence comes from Dysgonamonadaceae bacterium, assembly GCA_031282925.1. Classification (GTDB taxonomy): domain Bacteria; phylum Bacteroidota; class Bacteroidia; order Bacteroidales; family Azobacteroidaceae; genus Azobacteroides. The sequence continues at coordinate 1,513 of JAITCT010000002.1, forward strand.
CGGAAGTTACCTGCGGATAGTAGTTGGCAATCGTACAATGGGTAAATTGATAGCGTCCCCCGCCCAAAGCCAGCAAGTAATCTTTGGCATTGGAAAATTCGCAGTTTTCCGCAGAGATGTTACAGTTAATTGCTTCAAGCAAAAAGCCGGAAGCGTTGGTCAGCACTACATTTTTCATCTTCATTTTTTCTTTGTCCGGCTCGGATGCTGCGAAACTCATGCCATACTTACCGTTGCGGATATGCGCGTTCTCAAACTCATTACCGTAACTTAACGAATCAAAACGGATTCCGCTCCATTGTCCGGGAATTAAATCATAGGGATAAATGAGCATCTTGTCTGTGCGGCTTCCGCGAAAAGTAACCGGTTTTTCCACTGTTCCCCTGATTTTAAGCGTACCGTGCACAATGACTTGGGCGTTATTGCCCATATAAAACGTAATTCCTTCCCGGATTTCGGCGGTTACGCCTTCGCTGACGACCAGACTGTCGTAAATCAGGAATGGTTTTGAATCGCTCAGTATGGTATCTTTATCTAAAACAAGCTCACGGTGTTTATAAACATCCTGACCGTAAGCCTGTAAAACAACTTTCTGCTGAACAGACTGATGCGTCGTAAAAACAATGTAATCGTAAAACAGCGCCGGCGTTGCCTGTCCGGTTTCGGCCGGTTTCACATCAACCAAAACAAAGAGGCTGTCGTTTCCCCGTATTTCAATATCCTTGAAATCGGCGCCGGCAAAACCGTCCACATTGATTTTGAAGTTACTGTTTGCGCCTTCGGCAAGACGGATGGACGAGATAAGCAGGGGCCTTTTGTTCGGATTATATACCATGAACGCTTTCACCGGCGAATTGACGGTTGTCAGAACCGTATCAAAGGCGAGGGTATCGGTCGAAAAGGCAAGGCAGTCCTGCGGATTACCGGAATAATCTTCAAAAGAATCATTGCATGCGAAAAAACCGGATAAAATCAGAAGCGCTCCGGCGGGAATAAGGAATCGTATTTTTTGCATAAATCGTTACAGTTATCCTTATAAACGGTTTTATTCGTTATTTATTTTTGCTTTAACATATTCCGGACGGAAACTACGCGAATCGCACCCTGTCATTCCCGCGCAGGCGGGAATTTCTAAGGCTTAGAGATGGGAATCTCTAAGGCGTAGAGATGGGAATTGTCGAGGCGTAACTATTACGCTGTCCGGCAAGAAACAGCGCAATCAATACGCAAAACAGCACCGTGTGCGGTATAATAAATTTTTTCAAATAAATTTTGTTCATATAATAAATAAATATTAGCTTTGCGCCGCAGAAAAAGCAGGGACTTGCGGCACTTGAGCGGACGAATGAGTTAACGGATTAACGAGTTGACAAGTAAACAGGAACTCCGTCAGCCCCCCTGAAGAAGGAGTTTCTATAATGAGTAAGTTATGGTATACTTGTCAACTCGTTTACTTGTTAACTCGTTTACTAAAAATATAAACGATGAAATTAATTGTATTATTATCGGCCGGGATTTGCACATTACCCCTGCAAGCCCAAAAGACCGTCGGGAAAGACTCTTTACTGAATCGGGAAATGACTTTGGAAAAAAGATACAGTCCCACAATCGAACCGGCGACTAAAATCATCCGGCTGCCGGAATTGCACGAGCCGCAAGCGCCGGAATCCAAAGTAGCGTTCTCAAATTATTTCCCGGCCTGCGAGACGCAATCCGAACTTGTATCCCTGTTACCCAAAGCGATGCTTACGGATTGGAATGTTTCGCAATACGCCGGATTTATAAGCCTCCGGCTAAGCACCGTTTTAAACTTCGACGCCGACGCCGCCTGTCGGATTTTGAATACCGGCCGCGATTTCCTGGACATCTATTTCTCGCGCCGTTCAAGTAATTCCAAAAATCCGAGCCTTCAAATCTCCTCCGAATCGCAGAAATTTTTCATGAACGACAATTGGGGCGGATTCAATTTCAGCCACGATTTCGACAGGGCAAAACTCTCTGCCGGTTTCAAATACACTTATTCCGCATTTAATT
>JAITCT010000084.1 GCA_031282925.1 Dysgonamonadaceae bacterium
TCAGTTTGGATTTATTTGCTACCGTGCGGATTCTTAAATCCTCGGGACGTTCGATTTCGTTTTCATTCACATGCCTTTTGATGAGTTCGATAAATTCCTGTCCGTAACGTTTGGCTTTCCCGGCGCCAACACCCGGAATATTTTGCAATTCCTCAATAGTAACCGGATAAGTTGTTGCCATCGCCTCCAGGGATACGTCCTGAAAAATTACGTAAGGCGGAACATCCAGTTTTTTGGAATGTTTTTTCCGCAAATCTTTCATCATCGAATACAAAACCGGATCGACCGCACACGCGCCGCCTCCGCGCACCGGCGTTTCTTCCTGATGTTCTTCTTCTTCAAAATCATTGTCTTTCACTACTTTGAAAGGAGTCGGATTCTTCAAATAATTTTTACCTGCGGGCGTTATTTTCAACAAGCCGTAATTTTCAATGTCCTTGTCAAGATAGCCGGCAATCATGGCCTGCCTGATTACCGCATTCCATGTTCTTTCATCATCTTTGCTTCCGGTGCCGAAAATTTCCAAATCATGATGTTCGTAGGTAATAATTTCCGAGGTTTCTTTGCCTTGGAGGATATTAATAATATGATCGGCCTTGAATTTATTATTCAACAAATCAACCGTTTCCAAAATAGAAATCAATAGTTCTTTCGCTTCCACTTGTTTTTTAGGATTTAAACAATTATCACAGCACCCGCAATTATCTTCCGTATAATCTTCCCCAAAATAATGCAATAACACTTTCCGGCGGCAAAGCGACGATTCGGCGTATGCTTTGGTTTCTTCCATGAGTTGCTTTCCGATTTCCTGTTCGGAAACAGGTTTTCCCTGCATGAACTTTTCCAGTTTATGCAAATCCTTGTTTGCATAAAAAACGATGCATTTCCCTTCGCCTCCATCCCGCCCCGCGCGTCCCGTTTCCTGATAATATCCCTCAAGGGTTTTGGGAATATCATAATGAATCACGTAACGCACATCGGGCTTGTCAATTCCCATTCCGAAAGCGATTGTTGCTACAATCACCTCCGTTTCTTCCTTTAAAAAAGCATCCTGATTGTTGGAACGTCTTTGGGAATCCAAGCCTGCATGATAGGGCAAAGCATTGATTGCATTCGCTTTAAGTATTTCCGTAACATCTTCCACTTTTTTCCTGGACAGGCAATATATGATTCCCGATTTGCCGGGGTTGATTTTAATAAACTTAACAATTTCCTTATCAATATCCTTACCTTTGGGACGTACTTCATAATACAGATTAGGCCGGTTAAAAGAAGATTTAAAGACGGCAGCATCCATCATTCCCAGGCTTTTCTGAATATCATGCTGAACTTTAAGTGTAGCCGTAGCAGTCAAAGCGACCACCGGACGGACAGCGATTTCATTAATTACCGGTCTGATGCGCCGGTATTCCGGCCTGAAATCATGCCCCCATTCCGAAATACAGTGCGCTTCGTCAACGGCATAAAACGAAATGGATATTTGCCGGAGGAATTTGACATTGTCTTCTTTGGACAGGGATTCCGGCGCAACGTAAAGCAGTTTGGTAATGCCCGACCGGATGTCTCTCTTTACTTGATTAACGGCAGTCTTGGTTAAGGAAGAATTGATGAAATGGGCCACCCCGTTTTCTTCGCTGAAATTCCGCATGGAGTCAACTTGATTTTTCATCAAAGCAATAAGCGGCGAAATGACAAGGGCTGTACCCTCCATCAAAAGAGCCGGTAGCTGGTAGCAAAGGGATTTTCCTCCTCCGGTGGGCATCAGTACGAAAGTATCCTTTCCTTCCAGGATATTGCGGATTACCGCTTCCTGATTCCCTTTAAAAGTGTCAAATCCGAAATGGTTTTTAAGCTGCTTCGTTAAAAAATCTGTTTTCTCCATATTGAAAATTATCCTTCTTCGGCGTGTATTTCATTCTTCATTATAACAAAGATATGTGATTGTATTGAAATAATACAAATATTTTCAATTTTTTAAGAAATATTTTATCCGGCGTCAGTCAATAATTTTGCTTTTGATTTTTCCACTTTGGATTGTGCATAATCAAGGGTAACCCGAAGTTTTTTTTCGTCGGAAGACGGCAATTCAAACATGGCGTCAATCATAACGTCTTCGGTAATTGAGCGCAACCCGCGTGCGCCCAGATTAAATTCGACGGCTTTATCAACGATGTAATTCAGCGCATCCTCGTCAAAAGTCAATTTGATTCCGTCCATGTCGAATAGCTTCCGGTATTGCCTGATTATTGAGTTCTTAGGCTCGGTAAGAATACTGCGGAGCGTTGTTTTGTCCAAAGGATTTAAATAGGTCAGTACGGGCAAGCGCCCGATAATTTCGGGAATCAGGCCGAAAGATTTCAAATCTTGCGGAGCTATGTATTGCAGCAAATTGTTGCGGTCAATATGTGCCGTCTTTTGGATGGTGGTGTAACCGACAACCTGCGTATTCAGCCGCCGCGCAATTTTTTTCTCGATACCGTCGAAGGCGCCGCCGCAGATGAATAAAATGTTTTTTGTATCCACCTGAATCAGTTTTTGTTCGGGATGTTTCCGCCCGCCCTGGGGCGGCACATTGACTGCCGATCCTTCCAGCAATTTCAAAAGTCCCTGTTGCACGCCTTCGCCGCTCACGTCGCGGGTGATGGAGGGATTGTCGCTTTTGCGGGCAATCTTGTCAATTTCGTCAATAAATACGATACCCCTTTCGGCAGCCTTCACGTCGTAGTCTGCCACTTGCAGGAGGCGGGTCAGGATACTTTCGACGTCTTCGCCCACATAACCGGCTTCGGTCAATACCGTTGCATCAACAATCGAAAACGGGACTTTCAATATACGGGCAATAGTCTTTGCCAAAAGCGTTTTTCCCGTTCCGGTCGCTCCCACCATGATAATGTTCGACTTTTCTATTTCTACCTCGTCTTTTTCCGGCTTGTGCATGAGCCGTTTATAATGGTTATATACCGAAACGGACAGGTAACGCTTTGCATCGTCCTGTCCGATAACATATTGATCCAGAAATTCCTTGATTTGTTTGGGACGGGGCAGATCTTCGATTTTCATCGAAAAATCTTTCTTGTTTTTAGCAATTTCCTCTTTCACCAGTTCGTGCGCCCGTTCGGCACATTCGTCGCAAATGTAACCGTTGATTCCCGTAAGGAGTAGTTTTAGTTCGTTTTCAGGTCTCCCGCAAAAACTGCAATGTTGTTTCAATTTTGCCACAAAAATGATTTAAGCGATTTGTTTTTTTGTTAATACCTGGTCAATCATGCCATACGTTTTGGCTTCTTCGGCAGTCATCCAGAAATCGCGGTCGCTGTCGGCCAGCACTTTTTCGTAAGGTTGTCCCGAATGGTCGGCAATGATTGTATAGATTTCCTGTTTGATTTTCAGAATTTCGCGCGCCGTGATTTCGATGTCCGAAGCCGGACCTTGCGCGCCCCCGAGCGGCTGGTGAATCATCACTCTGGAATGTTTCAAAGCCGTGCGTTTTCCTTTCGTTCCGGCAACCAGCAGGACAGCCGCCATAGAAGCCGCCATTCCCGTGCAAATGGTATTCACATCGCTGGCGATATACTGCATCGTGTCGTAAATCCCATATCCCGAGTAAACGGAACCGCCGGGGGAATTGAT
>JAITCT010000013.1 GCA_031282925.1 Dysgonamonadaceae bacterium
TAAAGATTCCGGACTTGAAGGCTTATTTGAAGATGGAGGGAATCTGCATCAGGAGCTTTTAGTAAATGAACTTGCCTGACCCGGTAAAGAGAGGTATAATTTTAATAAAGCGAGAATTATTGGTTAATTCTTTTTTTGAGGCGCTGTTTTTTTATTGCAATCAATCCCGTCAGGGATTAAAGCCCGGTAGAAATGATTGATTCCGTATAGCATCCCGCATGACGTTAGTTGTGCGGACGGGTGGTTATCGTGCTTGCGAAAATAATGTTGCATCTCTACGAGATGCCGGCTGGGGACGGATACATTCATTTTCTACCGAACTGTGCATCTCTGCGAGATGCTGATTCCATGTTCATCAACGTACATGCTAAAAAAACAGCACCTCAAAAAAAGAATTAACCAAAATTTAATGCCCTGTTATTTAAATGTTTGCCCAACGCAGCCCATTACGGCTTCTTTGAGAAGCAACAAGCGAACTTGCGGAAGCGGGCGAAGACGTTAAAAGGGAACAAAAATATAAATGTATGAAAAAGGTTTTTTACCGATTATGCTGTTATTTACGGGGTTTTATGCCGGAGCACAAAACCCCGTTGCAATAGATTCTGCCTTGACCACGCGCCATGGCCCTGAAAAAGGTTCACTCGTCATTATCGGCGGTGGCGAGATTGGCGATGAGATATGGGAAAAATGTATCGCGCTTGCCGGAGGAAAAGACAGCGCTTTTTTTGTGATAGTAACCAATGCTACGCCGGACAGTACGCAATATGTAACCCGTTCCTTGCCGGCTTTGAAAAACGGCTCGGCAAAAAGCGCGTCAGCGTCCTCAATCTGAAAACTATCCGCGAAGCCAACGATGAAAAGAACCTGCGGGACCTGAAAAAAGCTACCGGAGTGTTTTTTATCGGCGGGCGCCAGTGGCGGATTTCCGACGTTTACCTCAACACGCTGGCTCACGCAGGATTTCAGGACATACTGGCGCGTGGCGGAGTGATTGCAGGAACATCGGCAGGGGCAAGTATTCAAGGTTCGTTTCTTTGGCGTGGCGACACGAAAAATCATCATATTTTAATCGGCGATCATACGCAAGGCTTGGGTTTTTTGCGCAATTCGGCTATTGATCAGCACATACTTGTCCGCAACCGTCAGGCTCATCTTTCGGAGTTTATCAAAATTGCGCCGCATTTTATCGGTATAGGTATTGACGAATCAACTGCTGTGGTTGTAATACGCGATTGCATGGAAGTTATCGGCAAATCTTATGTTGCTGTTCACGACGCCGGTTCACTCCCTTTTTTCTTGCTGGGAAAAGGACAAAAATATGACTTAAAAGAGCGGAAGGTCATTAGTAGAGACAAATCACCGCAGGGCAACGCTCTGCGCTAATGATACACAGGCTTCAGCCGTGTAATAAAACAAATATTTATTTTTAATTATTTACGTATGAAACAAACATTTCTTAAACACCTGATGCAGGCATTCCTGCCTGTGCTTTTTCTCGCCGCAGGAGGCGCTCTGCACGCAGCCGGAAATATTCCGGAACCGAAATTCGGCCCCTATACGGTGGGCGATGATTATTTTCTTGCCGACTATACCCAACTTATCGAGTACTGGAACAGGCTGGCGGCAAGTTCCGACAGGATAAAAATTGTTGAAATCGGGAAAACCTCGGAAGGCCGCAGCATGAAAATGGCCGTTATTACTTCCCCCGAAAATCACAAAAACCTGAAACGGTATCAGGAAATTTCCGTGCGCCTTGCCAAAGCGGAAGGATTGACCGAAGAACAGGCGCATGAACTTGCTGCCGAAGGAAAAACGGTTGTCTGGATTGACGGCGGGCTGCACGCTACCGAAACGGTGAACGCACAGGCGCTTTTCCTTGAAGCGTATGACCTTGTCGCCAACGACGACCCCGAAACGCTGCGTATCCTCGACAACGTCATTCTGCTGCTGGTTCCGGCAAATCCGGACGGCATGGATTTGGTGTCGAACTGGTATATGAAGGAGAGCGACCCGAAAAAACGCAACATGGATATCCCTCGCCTGTATCAGAAATATGTGGGGCATGACAATAACCGGGATTCGTACATTGCCAACCTGCTTGAAACGGAAGTCATCAACCGGCAAATGTATATCGAATGGATTCCCCAAATCATGTGGAACCAGCACCAGTCAGGCCCGGCCGGTACGGTGCTTTTCATGGCGCCTTTCCGCGACCCGTTTAACTATAATCACGACCCGATGGTTTTCATGGGGATAGATTTGGTAGGCACTGCCGTCCATAACCGGTTTCTTGCCGAGGGAAAACCGGGGGCTGTGTTGCGGAACGCGGCTTCCTATTCTACATGGTTCAACGGCGGCGACCGGACTACCGCAGGATTTCACAACCAGATAGGCCTTTTGTCGGAAATCGTAGGCAACCCGACGCCAATCAATATACCGCTGCTTCCGTCGAAGCTGCTTCCCGGAGGCGACCAGCCTTTCCCCATCGGCCCCCGGCAGGAATGGCATTTCCGCCAAAGCATAGAGTATATCCTCAGCGGCCAGCGCGCCATCCTGGATATTGCGGCCAAGTTGCGCGAAGATTTCCTGTACCGCATTTACCGGATGGGGAAAAACTCCATTGAGCGCGGCAGCCAAGATTACTGGACATTAACGCCCAAACGGATAGCCGAACTGGATGCAAGCTATGCAAAGCACAGGGAGGAACAGGGCAAAAGCAATCCGCCTTCCGGCGAAAGTCAGGGCGGCAACGGCAGCATCCCGGCCGACTATTTCAGCAAGGGTATCCCGTATGAATTCTGGGAAGGGCTGCATACGCCCGAAACCCGCGACCCGAGAGGGTACATCATTCCTTCCGGTCAACCTGACTTCCCGACGGCAACCAAATTTGTCAATGCGCTGCTCAAAGCCGGCATAGACGTGCACCGCGCCGCAAAAGCATTTGAAGTTGCAGGGAAAACCTATCCTGCGGGTTCTTATGTAATCAGGGCGGCGCAGGCTTTCCGTCCGCATTTGCGCGATATGTTCGAGCCGCAGGATCATCCGAACGACTTCCGGTATCCGGGCGGGCCTCCCAAACCGCCCTACGACGTGGCCGGATATACCCTGGCATTTCAAATGGGCGTGGAGTTCGACCGCATTTTAGACGGCTTTGACGGCCCCTTTGAAAAAGTGCAGGGACTGCTCAAACCTCCGGCAGGCAAAATCGCCGGAGTCTCCGGCGCTGCCGCCGGATACCTGCTCAGCCACCGGTTCAACGATTATTTTGTTGCCGTAACGCGCCTGCTGAAAGATGGGGAAGAAGTTTACTGGCTGAAGTCGCCGTTTACAGCCAACGGTAAGACATGGCCGGAGGGCAGCATCTACATACCGGCAAAATCCTCAACCGCAGCCCGTATCCAAACTTTGGCAAACGAAGTGGGGCTGAGTTTTGATGCAATTTCCGGCAAACCACGGGGGGAGGCTTTGAAACTGCGTCCCGTCCGCGTGGGGCTGTGGGACCGCTACGGCGGATCAATGGATGCAGGATGGATACGATGGCTGTTTGAACAGGCCTTTCCGTTCCCGTTCGACCTCGTTTATGCGCCCGAACTGGACGCGGGCAACCTGAAGAAAAAATACGATGTGCTGATTTTTCCGGACGGAGCCATCCCGCAGGCCGGCGGCCGGGGGCGCAACAGCCCGAACCGCGACAGCGTTCCCGGCGAGTATAAAAACCGGGTCGGAAACATTACTATAGACAAAACGATACCGCAGTTGCGCAAGTTTGCCGAAGAAGGAGGCGCTTTGATTGCTATCGGAAGCTCTGCGGAACTGTCCCGGCACTTCGATTTGCCGCTTACGGACGCTTTGTCGGAAATCGCTCCGGACGGAAGCAGGAAGAAATTCTCTCCCGACAGGTTTTATATTCCCGGCTCGGTACTGCGGGTCAGGGTGGATACCACAACTCCCCTTGCATACGGCATTACGGAAGATCTGGACATTTTGTACCGGAACAAACCGGTATTCCGCCTCCTGCCCGATGCACACCTGAAAGGCGTAAACGCCGTTGCATGGTTTTCCGGCGCCGAACCGCTGCGCAGCGGCTGGGCATGGGGACAGCATTACCTCAACGGCGGCGCGGCAATCGTAGAAGCTATGGCAGGTAAAGGAAAACTCTTTATCTTTGGCCCCGAAATTACGTTCCGGGGGCAACCGCACGGCACGTTCAAGTTTTTGTTTAACGCCATCTATTATGCGGGCGCAACGCCCTGCAACCTGCCGTAAGGGG